>CAYSPE010000010.1:14522-39111 GCA_964432845.1 uncultured Bifidobacterium sp. | reverse complement strand
AGTGACGGTGCCACCATTCTCAGACGCCACCACTCGGATGGTTGGTGTGTTGTCGTTGGTGATGGCGTCGGCGTTGCTCACGCCAGAGTCACTTGCAGTATCAAGTGCCACCGAAACAGGCGCGCTTGGCGCTGCGGTATCAATAACGATTGCCTTGGCGTTTGCGAGAGAGCCCGTTACACCCGGTATTGGGAGAGTTGGCGTGGTGGTGATGTTGCCCGCAACGTCGGTGATCACTGCGCCGTTTAACGTAAATGCTGTTGTTGATGCGTAATCAAGATCAGAACTGGTGTCGCCTGCTTGCACCGTGTAGTTGAAAATCACAACAGGTGATGAAGTGGAGTTGTACGTGGCATCACGATCGGTGGCGCCCGTTTCCAGTGTGAGCTTTGGTGAACCACCAGTGATGTTCATGGTGATTGCTGAATCGAACGTGACGCGAACGTCGATATTGACGCCGGCCTTCTTTGATCCGTTTACCGTGTTACTGGAGACGCTTGATATTGCTGCAGCAACAGTGTCAATTTGCACCGAAACCGAAGCATTCGAGGAAACGTTTCCGGCAACATCGGTGTGTGTTGCGACAAGAGTCCAGGTGCCATCAATCAGGGTGCCAAGGTCACAAGTGGAGCCAGTTGTCGAAGCATTCATTGAACAGGTCACACTGGTTTGACCAGCCTTTGATGCTGTAACGGTGATGGTGCCATTTGCTTCAGCGGCAACAACCTTGATCGTGGGCGTGTTGTCATTGGTGATGCCATCGGAATTGCTGGTGCCCGAATCACTTGTGGAATCGAGCGCAACCGAAATTGGGGCATTTGGTGCAGTGGTGTCAATCACCAATGCCTTCGCATTACCCAATGACCCAGTAGCACCAGGCGTTGGCAACGTTGGCGTGGTAGTGATGTTGCCCGCGACGTCGGTGATCACTGCGCCGTGCAAAGCCAACGCAGTTGTTGATGTGTAATCAAGATCAGAGCTGGTATCCCCTGCTTGCACTGTGTAATCGAATAACACCGAGGGTGAAGAAGTAGCGGTGTATGCAGCATCACGATCGGTAGTGCCAGTTTCCATCGTGAGTGTTGGCGAACCACCGGTGGTGTTCATGAAAATTGCGCTGTCGAACGTAACGCGAACACCGACAACTGCTCCGGCCTTGTACGAACCATTTGCGTCATTACTGCTCACGCTCGAAATTGCGGCTGCAACAGTGTCAATTTCCAATGAGCCTGACGCAGAAGTTGAAACGTTTGTCGCCAGGTCAGTTTGAGTGGCTGTCAATGTCCACGTGCCGTCTACCAATGTGCCGAGGTCACAGGTAGAACCAGTGATAGATCCACTCATGGTGCAAGTCACATCTGTCTGACCGCTCTTGGTTGCGGTCACCGTGACAGTGCCGCCGGCCTCGGCCGTGACCACTTTGATGGTGGGCGTGTTGTCATTGGTGATGCCATCAGAGTTGCTGCTACCCGAATCGCTGGATGTTGCAAGTGCCACCGAAACAGGTGCGTTTGGCGCTGCTGTATCGATAACAATCGCCTTCGCGTTGGCGAGCGATCCTGCTGCGCCAGGGGTTGGCAACGTTGGCGCGGTGGTGATGTTGCCTGCGACGTCGGTGATCACTGCGCTATTGAGCGAGAACGAGTTGGTGGCTACATAGTCAAGATCGGCGCTGGTATCCCCTGCCTGCACCGTGTATGTGAAAACAACTACTGGAGTTGAAGTTGACGTGTATGGAGCAGTGCGATCTGTTGCTCCGGTTTCCATCAACAACGTGGGGGAACCGCCCGTTGTGTCAATACTGATGGCACTGTCAAAAGTCACGCGCACATCAACAGTTGCGCCAGCCTTCTTCGACCCGTTCGCAGTGTTACTGGAGACACTCGAAATCGCAGCAGCAACGGTGTCAATCTGCACCGAACCCGAAGCGTTCGAGGAAACGTTTCCAGCTGTGTCTGTTTGTGATGCGGTGAGCGTCCATGTGCCGTCTACCAATGTGCCGAGGTCACACGTAGACCCAGACGTGGAACCACTCATGGTGCAGATCACGTCTGTTTGGCCATTCTTTGCAGCAGTCACCGTGACAGTGCCACCGGCTTCAGCGGCAACAACCTTGATGGTGGGGGTGTTGTCATTAGTGATTCCGTCTGAGTTGCTGCTTCCCGAATCGCTGGACGTTGCAAGCACAACAGAGGTAGGTGTGCTTGGTGCAGTGGTGTCAATCACCAATGCCTTCGCATTACCCAATGACCCAGTAGCACCAGGTGTTGGCAACGTTGGCGTGGTGGTGATGTTGCCCGCAATGTCGGTGATGACTGCGCCGTGCAAAACAAGCGCTGTTGTTGATGTGTAATCAAGATCAGCACTGGTGTCTCCTGCCTGCACCGTGTAATCGAACAACACCACGGGTGAAGAAGTAGCGGTGTATGCAGCATCGCGGTCGGTGGTGCCAGTTTCCATGGTGAGTGTTGGCGAACCACCAGTTGTGTTCATGAAAATTGCGCTATCAAACGTGACGCGAACGCCCACAACAGCACCGGCCTTGTACGAACCGTTGGCATCGTTGCTAGAAACACTGGTAATAGCCGCGGCGGTGGTGTCAATAGTCAAGGATCCGGTCACCGAAGAAGAAACGTTGCCAGCCGCATCCGTTTGTGTTGCGCTGAGAGTCCATATTCCTTCAGCAAGTGTGCCCAAATCACAAGTAGATCCCGTAGTAGAACCTGCGACCGTACACACCACATCTGCTTGTGCAACTTTTGTAGCGGTCACCGTTACTGTTCCGGCTGCCTCTGCAGCAATCACCTTGATGGTCGGCGTGGTGTCATTGGTGATGCCGTCTGAATTACTGCTACCCGAATCACTAGACGAATCAAGCGTTACTGTCGCGGGCGCGCTTGGTGCGGTGGTGTCAATCACTAGAGCCTTTGCATCGCCCAAAGATCCGGCGGTACCAGGTGTTGGCAATGTTGGCGTGGTGGTGATGTTGCCCGCAACGTCGGTGATGACTGCGCCGTTCAAAGCGAATGCAGAAGTTGATACATAGTCAAGATCGGCGCTGGTATCCCCCGCCTGCACCATGTAATTGAAAGTAATGACTGGGGTTGAAGTGGAGTTGTACGTGGCATCGCGATCGGTGACGCCGGTTTCCAGTGTGATTTTTGGTGAACCGTTTGTTGTGTCGACCCAAATGGCACTGTCGAATGTCACGCGAACATCAATATTGGCGCCCGCTTTATTGGCTCCGTTTGCAGTGTTACTGGAGACACCCGAAATCGCAGCGGCAACAGTGTCGATCTGCAATGAACCACTTGCAGCTGTGGACACGTTGGTGGCCGCATCAGTTTGAGTTGCTGCAAGTGTCCATGTTCCGTCAATCAGCGTTCCCAAGTCACATGTGGAACCAATGGCGGAACCAGTCATGGAACACGTGACGCTTGTTTGACCAGTCTTCGAAGCAGTCACCGTGACAGTGCCGCCAACTTCCGATGCAACAACCTTGATGGTGGGTGTGTTGTCGTTGGTAATGCCATCGGAATTGCTGTTACCCGAATCACTCAACGAATAGAGCGCCACTGAAACTGGCGCATTTGGTGCAGTGGTGTCAATCACCAATGCTTTTGCATCGGAGAGTGAGCCGGTGGAGCCTGGCGTTGGCAACGTGGTGGTTGCGGCATTGCCTGCAATGTCGGTGATTGCGCCGCCATTCAATGAAATGGCGTTTGCTGACGCGTAATCAAGGTCTGAAGATGTGTCACCTGTTTGCACTGTGTACGTGAAGTTCACAACGGTGGTCAACGTTGATGCGTACGGAGCCGCACGGTCAGTTGCACCAGTTTCCATCAAAATGGATGGTGTTCCACCAGTGCTATCTACGCGAACGGTGCTATCAAACACCACCTGCACGTTGATGGCAACGCCAACCTTCTTCGCGCCGTTCACTGCATTGCTGGTGACATTGGAAACGGTGGGCGCCACAGTGTCAATCACAATGGTGGCGGAGGACGAACTTGACACGTTGGTAGCCGTATCCGTTTGTGTTGCAGAGATAGACCAAGTGCCATCCACCAAGGTGGTGAGATCACAAGTGGAACCAGACGTAGAGCCACTCATGGAGCACACCACGTTTGTTTCGCCAGATTTTGTTGCAGTCACCGTAATAGTGCCGCCAGCTTCTGCAGCAACAACTTTCACAGTGGGTGCATTGTTCTTAGTGATGCCATCTGAATTGCTGGTGCCAGTATCGCTGGCAGCAAGAAGCGCCACAGACACGGGAGCAACTGGTGCCGTGTTATCCACTGTGATGGAGTTTGTTGACGCCAGCGATATACGGCTTTGCGCATCAACGCCATAGGCGCGATATGTGCCGTCCACCAATCCAGTGAGTGCCAATGCAGTGTCGGTGTTAAGGGCCGAGATGCTCACCGAATTCCAGTTGTTATCTGCAGCGCTGGTGATGTCAGACGCCGTAGAAACTGTCACTGTTGACTTCACTACATATACCGTGGCGGGCTTCGTGGTTTGCACGGTTGCCGAAGCCGTGTTCTTCAATGATGCGCTCACAATGCTCACTACCGGCGGCCCATTGTCGATAGTTGCCATTGTGGCAATTTCATCAGAGGCAGGGCCTGTGTTACCCGCAACGTCAGCAACGGAGCTTGCGGCCAACTTCAGGTCAATAGATCCATCGGTACACGAACTCACCGACACGTTGATCACGGTGCCACTTGAAGATGCAGGCGTGAACACACATCCCGTAGCAGTGCCACTGTTGTTTGAAAGATCAGCGCTAGTGAACCCTGTAATCGACTCACTGAAAGTGAATGTGTATGTAGTGGGCAAGCTGTAAATAGGTGACGATGGCGAAGCAATGGTGACGGTGGGCGCGGTGGTGTCAATGGTGAAAGTGGACACCGTGGATGACACGGAATCATTGCCAGCAAGGTCGGTGAACACCGTGGAAATGCTCCACGTGCCTTCGGTTAACCCTGTGAATGAACACGAACCGCTCGAGGCCACCACAGTTGTCTGACATGTATACGTGGTGGCACCCAATGTGGCTGTAATGGTCAACGTTCCTGTTGCTTCTGAGGTTGTTGCACCAACAGAGACTGATGTGAGATTGGTCTTGCCATCGGTCGAACTGATTCCGGTGTCGCTTCCCGCAACCACTGCCGGCGCCGCAGACGCTGTTGGTGTCGTACGGTCAATGGTGAGTGCATTACCTACATATGCAGCTGCGGGGCCCGTGTTGGTGGCAAGGTCGGAAACACCATTAATCACCAAGGTGGGAGTAACCGTTCCTTGCGAACAACCGCTCGCTGTCACATTGAATACGGTGCCTGCAGAAGCATCGGGCGTAAACGTACAACCAGTTGCGGTGCCGGTGTACGTGAAGTCGGCAGAAGTAAGTCCGGTCACTGATTCGTTGATGGTGAGCACGAACACCGGTGATGCTGCGTTTGAATATGTCGCCGGAGGGACAAACGAAGAAACACTGGGCTTCGTGCGGTCGATGGTGATGGTGGCGCTTGTAACCGAAGCCGTGGGACCAGTGTTCGATGTTGCATCAAGCACAGAGTTTGCACTCTGGGTAAGAATGATGGTGCCTTCGCTGCAACCTGTGAAAGTCACCGTTGCAGAGATTCCCGTGGCTGCGCTCACCGTACCCGCGCTACAACCCGTTGCCGTACCTGTGCGGGTGAAGTCACCAATGGCCAAACCTGAAATGGTTTCGCTAAATGTTGCCGTAAACACAATGGAAGTGGCGTTGGTGGGTGATGTGGGGCCTGTGAGCGTGACAGTGGGCGCCGTACGGTCAACGGTGATGGTGGCAAAGGTGTAGTCGGCAGTTGGAGCTGCATTACCTGCAAAGTCCGCCACTGTTGATGCAGTTAATTTCAGAATCACCGTGCCATCTGAACAACCAGTAACCGGCACCGTTGCAACAGCAGCATTAATGGTAAGCGTGCCAATGGCACAACCGGTGGCCGTACCTGAAATAGCAAAATCGCTTGCATCCAAGCCATACACCGTTTCGCTAAACGTGATGCTGTACGACAAGTTGGTCACGTTGGTAGGCGTAGTAGGCGGCGTACCACTCGACACCGTCATGATGGTGCCCTTTACGTTGATGCCACTTCTCGATGCCAACGATGCAGCGTTCGCTAATGCAGGCAACGTGAGTGTCGCGTTATTGCCAGCAGCGTCTGCAATGACTCCACTATTCAATGCCAATGCAGTTGTTGACTGATAGTTCAGGTCGGTGGTGATATCGCCCGTTTGCACCGTGTACGTGAAACGCAATGTAGTGGTGCCACTACCCGACAGATAGGTGGAGTTGCGGTCGGTGGTTCCTGTTTCCAACAACAATGTGGGCGTGCCACCGGTGGTGTTGACGTTGACTACCTCGCTGAACAACACATCAACCAGAACTGTTTGGCCAATCTTGTAGTTGCCATCAGCGCTTGCGCCCGTGACATTGGTGATGGTGGGCGCCGTGTTGTCCAACGTGATGGAGTTGGTAGATACAAGACTCAAGTTGTTCGCGCGATCAACTGCATATGCGTAGTACGTACCGTCTAGCAGGCCAGTTAATGCAATTGATTGGTTTGTATCTACTGCAACAACCGATGAGCTCACCTTGTTGCTTGCAGAAGCTCCCGTGATGGACGCAAGGTTGGTCACTGTCACGGTGGACTTCACCAAATAGAGAGTGCCCAATTCATTGGATTGTGCACTGGCAGATCCGCCAATTTTGTATGACGCTGCACTCAATGTTGGTGTGGGTGCCACCGTGTCCAAGTAATAGGTATTGGTACTTGCCGCACTCATGTTGCCGTATGCATCAACACCGTAGAACTTGTACGCGCCGTCAATAAGACCAGCGCCAGTGACCGAGGTGGTGCCTGTTGTCCAGTTGTATGAGGTGCGCAAATTGGTAGCTGCGCTGGTGATGCTTGCAACATCGGTCACCGTGACACTGGTGTTCACCAGGTACACCGTTGCAACTTCGTTCGACGTGAAGTTGGTGGGAGTAGTGGCATTGAAATAGAAAACACTCGCAGACGGCGTAATCGTTGGCGGGGTTGTATCGCTAGTAATGGTCGCTGTGGTGTACGCCGACTTTGGTCCTGTGTTTCCACTTGGCAACAACGCCGCATCAACACGAACGGTAGCCGTAATGGTGCCGTTGGAACAGCCGGTGTACGTAAGTACATACACCGAAGCGCTCGTGGCGCTTAATGACTTACTACAGCCAGTCGCCGTTCCACCAAAGGTGAGATCCGCAATGTCGAAATCAGTGACATCTTGACTAAACGTGAAAGTACTGGTGAACGGCCCCGCACCACTTGCGCTGTTGACGGCTGTAACGGTAGGCACAATGCCGTCTACTTGAATGTCCTTGGCATACGAAATGGATCCGACTGTTGAAGAACCAACGGGCAAGCCAGTGAAATTTCCTCCCACTCCTTGCGAAGCGTTGCCGTATACGTCTGAAAGGCCATTGCCTTTCCAAACAGTGCCATTCACCAAATCAAGATCCGAAGAAACGTCGCCCGCTTGAACCGTGTAAAGGAAAGTCAACGTACTCGTTCCGTTTCCCGATGAGTAGTACGCCGTCCTATCCACTGCGCCCGTTTCAATTGACACGAATGCAGTGGCAGTTGAACTCATAGGTTCGCTAAATGTGACATCGATATTGATTGTCTGCCCGTACAGGTATTTACCGTTAGGTGATGACGAAGAAACACTTACAACTGTTGGCGATGTGACGTCCAGAGTGAAAACCGAGGTCAGCACCGCCGAGACATTGCCTGCACTATCGACTGCATAGGCGTTGTACACACCACTGGTTTGACTACACGGCGGGTTCGTACAGAAGCTCTGAGAGTTGGTGGCTGTATTTGCTGCCGCGATGTTCGCAGTTAAACGTTTGTCAGTCCAGCCAGTCGCTGTGCTCAACCAAGCAGCGGTGACGGTAGATGGTGGGACCACGCTGTTGTGCACAAACCACACCACGCCGATTTCGGAAGAAGTGGTCTTCACTACGTTGCCGTTTCCGTAGGTTCCACCCACGACACTGAAAGTTGGCGCGACGTTGTCCACTGTGACAGTGCCGCTCGCCCACGTTGCTGAAAGGTTGCCTGCCAAGTCCACCGCGTACACCTTGTATGTGCCTTCCAACAGGCCACTGCCCAAAATATTGGTGGAGGTGGAGGCCACCACTGATTGTGCGTTCCACAAGTTGTCTGCCTGTGACGTGATTGAGGCAACGTCAGTCACTGTGATGGTGGAACTCACAAAGTAAATCCATCCGGTGCTATCTGCAGTAACTGCTGTTCCCGTGTTTTGAACACCACTCACCTTGCCGCACGTACATGCGCTAACAACCGGTGCCGTTCGGTCGATCGTGGCGGTGGTAGTAGATGTACTGGCCGCGTTAGCGTTTCCTGCAAGGTCCGACACTCCGCTAGCAGCGAGCTTGGGTATCACTGTTCCTGTTCCGCAGTTGTACACATTGAGCGTGAAGTGAATGCCATCGGCCATATCTGTGTAGATGAAGTTACATCCAGTTGCCGTTCCGGTGTTTGAAAACGAAACCGGCGACAGACCAGTAATTTGTTCGCTCATCGTGATTGCGAAATCCATCGATGAGCCATTTGTGAACTGAGGCGATGGCGTTGCCCATGTAACGGTGGGTGCCGTGGTATCAATAATGATGTCGCTCTGCGACGCAAGTGATTCAGCTGCGGTCAATGCGGGCAATGTAAGTACTGCGCTATTTGCTACTGCGTCTTTAATCGTTGCAGTGCCGCCGGAACCTAAGTCGAGCGAGGAAGTGGCGTTGTAATTCAAGTCCGCTGAATTAACCGCGGACGGCACAGTCAACGTAAATGTCAAGGTATCAGTACCTGTACCAGATGCATAAGTTGCATATAAACCAACGGATGTGTACACGCGTGGGGTACCTGTGACCACCACATTTTCCGAAAAATGCACCTTGATTGTGACGGTAGAAGTCGCTTTAAAACTACCACTTATACCATCGACATACGTAACAGTGGGGCTAGTGGCATCAATACTGAAAGTTGAAGACGCGGCTGAAATGTTGCCCGCATTGTCCGTTGCATACACGGCACAATACCCACAGTCGGCCATGGTGGTGAGTGGAATATTGATGTTCGTGTTCACCACTGTTTCGGTGTTGAACGCGCGTTGGTTTGCAGGGAGCGCCATGAGGTCGCTCCACGTCCACACATTGACCTGTGCAACATAAAGTCGTCCTAGTTCGTTGCTCTTGGCGGGAATCGTTTGAGTAATTCCATAGGTAGCACTCAAGGTGGAAACGGTCAACGTTGGTGCGGTGCGGTCGAATGTAACGGTGAGAGTGGTACTCCACGCGGACGCGTTACCTGCAACGTCTGTGAATTGCGCCGACACAGTTGCTGTCGTATTGCCATTTGTGGGTTCAAGCGCACAAAACTGATCGACATCGGTTTCAACAAATGAGCACGTATAAGCGGTGACTGCTGATTGCACCATTTTCAGGTCAATGCGCCCCGTTGTTTCTGGCTTGGTAGCTGTGAATCGTGGATACGAAGCGTTGGTGACGTTGTCGGTACTGCCAGGGCCGTAGTCCCAATCGGTCAACAAGTCCACGCCGGTTGGTGCAGCAGATGCCACGGTGTCAATGATGAAGGAATAACTGGATGAGGTTGGAGATGCGTTACCGGCGGAATCTGTCTGCACTGCCGTCACAGTCCATGTTCCATCGGTCAGGCTGGCTAATTGGCAAAATGGCTTACTGGTTCCACCCGCAATTAACCCAGCGCTGCACGTGACAGTGGAAGCACCCTTCACCGCCGTCAGCGTGACTGATCCCTCTCGCTCTGACACCGAATACTCAATAAAAGGCGAGGCAACATTAGTGATTCCGTCTGTGTACGAGAGTCCTGCATCAGACGCCAACAACATTGCCAGTGCAGTTGGAGTAGCAGGAGCGGTGTCGTCCACTTTGATAGTGAAGGTGTACACCGTGCTCAAGTTTCCAGCATCATCTGCTGCGTACACGTTGTATGTACCTTCGGCAAGTCCAGTTGCCGCAACGCTTGTTGCTACACCTGCGCCCGCTGACGCCACGGAGTTGAACTGATTGTCGTTCGCCGAAGTGATGGACGCAACGTTTGTCACCGTGATGGAGTTACTAACGATGTAGAGAGTTCCGGTCTCTGATGACGTGATGCTGAACGATGCCGAACTCTTCACACTGGTCGGGCCAGGCCCATTTGACAACACAGGCTTCGTGGTGTCGTACTTCACCGAGTCGCCGTCAGTCTGATTGGCAGTTGCTTCGGTTTGGCCGGCGGCGTCGGTGGCCACAGTGTAGAAGTAATACGTAGTGCCATTCGTGGGCGAAGAGAGCGTGCAACTAATGGTTCCCGATACCGACGTTCCGGACACAGTTGCTGTGCCACATGATGAACCACCTGTGTAGCCACTGTTTGTCGTCACGTATGCAGTAACGGACGCAAGGTTTGTGTTGTCAGTTGCGGTGTACGCCACGGACACTGTGGACGTATTGATGGCCGTGGGGGTGATAGTGGGCGTAGAAAGCGGCGTGAACGCATCATGTTCCAATTGATCATCAGCAACTGTGGGCGCATCTTCAGTGAGGCCCGAAGCGTCTGTGGCACGTGTGTAGATGTAATAGGTGTAGTTGATAGTGGGTGCAGTGGCCACCGTGCACGTGATATTGCCAGATACAGAAGTACCGCTAAGACCTGTCACAGTTCCACACTGTGTGGGGTACTGAAGGTTTCCAAGCGTAGAGAAATACACTGCCACCGATGCAACAGAGTTCGCGTCAGTTGCTGTGTAGGCAACGCTCACGGTGTTCGAGGCTTTAGGCAAGTATTCGATTGTGGTTGAGCCGCTAGAGACTGGCTTCGAGAGGTCGATTGCCAGAATCACGACACCTGATCCACCGTCGCCGCCAGGGGTGGAGTCTGAGTTGCCGCCACCGCCGCCACCACCAACATTTGCCACACCATTTCCGGCTGTTCCATTCAACGTTGCACCAGCACCACCGCCGCCAGCGCCGCCAGCACCGTTACCCGCGGTGTTTCGCGCCGTGTCGGGACCAGAACAGGTTTCGGTTGCGCCTCGTGAATCGGCTCCACCGCCACCGCCGGCGTATGCAACAAGAGTGCCCGTAATCGAACTGGTGCGACCAAGGCCACCGTCGGGCGTGGTGCCAGCACTTGCCGAACAGTTACCACCGCTACCAGCGATACCTGCACCACCTGCGCCACCGCCACCGCCGGTGTTACGGGTGGGTTCAGCAAGCGTGCCTGAGCCACCACCGGCGGTGCCATAACCATCGCTACCCGAGTAACCCGAACCACCCGTCCACGTGTTGGTTTGGAAGTTCATTGATGCACCACCACCTGAACCCGAAGGTCCGGTCCAACCATTTTGCACAGTGCGACCTGCAACACCATTTTGATCGGAACCAGCAGGACTGTGTGCACCACCACCACCGCCGCCGCCTGCCATAAAAATTGCAGTGCCACCAGAGATAGAAGAGTTGCCGCCGTTACCACCAACAACACCGACGTTGCTTGTTGGCACACCACCACCGGCACCACCTGCACCAACAGACACGTTGATCACACCTGCGGTGTATGTCCAACTGCTTTCGTAAAAACCACCGGCACCGCCACCACCACCGCGGTTCGAACCACCACCACCGCCACCACCAACAAGCAAGAAGTTGATCCTCGAATTCGTGACAGGTGGAGTGAACGAGTTGGTGCCACTCGTGAATTTGTAAATACATTTTCCGTTGGCACTTGTGACTTCAACAGTGGAAGTTTGAGACACTGTGACTGCGCAATCGCCGGTGCCAACAGTGCCACCGGCTGCACGTGTGACAACAGAAAAAAGCAGCGCAGAAGAAGGCACAGAAACGAGCGTGAACAGGCCGACATACGCGGCCATACGCCTATGTCTCCTGGTTCTGCCCATAGAACAATTTTACAGTTCTAGATAGAACAAAGTTTCAAGACTGTAAGTCCGAAATACCTCTCAAACCCAATGCCCATAAGGACTTCAAAATGTTCTAGTTGGCACGCAACCCGAAAGGCCCGCATTCGCCGAGAGAGGGGCACTGAGTGAATTTGCCCTTACAACTACGGAACAAGGGTGAGAAAAACAAACGCCGCGAAGATTGTTATGTGATGAACACCTTGCAACACAGTGGCGCGACCTGATCCAAAGGTGAGTGAACCCACCACCGCAGTGAGTGCGAGTAACACAATTTCTTTCGAGTTGAGACCTAACACAACGGGTCCATCGAGCCACACAGTTGCGATTGCAATTCCGGGAATAGTGAGACCAATACTTGCCAGTGCAGAACCAAGCGACAAGTTCAAACTTGTTTGCATCTCACCGCGCGCAGCAACTCGGAATGCGGTGATTGATTCTGGCAGCAAGATCATCACTGCAATCACCACACCAACAAAAGTTTGTGGTGCACCCATCCACACCACTGCATCCTCAATTCGTGGTGCCAAAGTTTTTGCAAGACCAACGACTCCGACAAGTCCGACGAGAAGAAGTGCACTGCGAATCACTAATCCTTCGGCTTTGCCCTCGCGTGGTGCGTGAGGAGATATGTGTGATGACTCATCGTCAGATTCATCGGCCAGAGCTTCTGGCGACAGAAACATCCACCGATGACTCACGGTTTGAACGAACACAAAAACCGCGTACACGGATGCGGCGGCGATCGCAGAAAAAGCGAGTTGCGATGGCGAGAAGGTAGGGCCATCAGTGCTTGAGGTGAACGTGGGTAACACCAGGCTCAAGGTGGCCATGGTGACCACTGTTCCGAGCAGGGCATTGGCGCCCTGTTCGCTGAATTTCACCACCCGGGACTGACGCGCCCTCACAAGAATTGAGCCCCCCACTACCCCATTGCACACAATCATGATTGCGGCGAACACGGTGTCGCGCGCCAGGGTGGCCGCCTTTGGGCCTTCGGTGGCCATCAACGTGACAATGAGCGACACCTCGATCACCGTGACAGCCAAGGCCAGAACCAAGGTGCCGAATGGTTCGCCCACCCGGCGGGCAATGGCTTCGGCATGCCCCACTGACACCAAAACGAGTGCCACGTGAAGCGCCACTAACAACAGTGCAATCAGAACCGGAGGATTGCTACCCCACGTGAGTGCAGTAACTGCCAGCCCAACGAATGGGAGCGAAAGAGAAAACCGCGTCGACCAGTCGACGCGGTTTTCATTACTGCTCACAAACGTGCTCCGAGGCCGTTTCTTACTCCACGCGCAGGCCGGAAATGGCGCGAGCGATCACCAACTGCTGGATCTCCGAGGTGCCCTCGAAGATGGTGTGAATCTTTGCGTCGCGGTGCATGCGCTCCACGTCGTATTCGCGGGTGTAGCCGTAACCACCGAGAATTTGAATTGCTTCTTCGGTGACACGTACTGCTGTTTCCGATGCGTAGTACTTGCTCATGGAACCTTCGGCGTTCTTGAAACCACCGTTACGTGCAAGCCATGCGGCACGCCAGATGAGCAAACGTGATGCATCAATTTGGGTTGCCATGTTTGCAAGCTTGAATGCGATTGCCTGGTTCATGATGATGGGCTTGCCGAATGCAACGCGCTCTTTTGCGTAATCGAGGGCGATTTCGTATGCAGCGCGTGCAACACCAAGAGCTTGTGCGCCTACTGCTGGACGAGTTGCTTCGAAAGTCTTCATGGCGGGCTGACCTTCGCCTGTACGACCTGCTTCGCGTGCACGTGCAAGCTTTGCGTCGAGCTTTTCTTTGCCGCCCAACAAGCAACGACCAGGAATACGCACATCGTCGAGAACAACTTCTGATGTATGCGATGCCTTGATGCCGTGCTTCTTGTACTTCTGGCCCATGGAAAGACCTTTAGTTCCAGGCGGCACAACGAACGATGCTTGTCCGCGACCTTTGAGCGCAGGATCAACTGCTGCTACAACCACGTGCACGTTTGCGATGCCACCGTTGGTGATCCACGCCTTGGTGCCGTTGAGAACCCATTCATCATTTGCTTCGTCGTACACAGCGCGTGTGCGCAATGACGACACGTCTGAACCTGCGTCTGGTTCTGACACGCAGAACGCACCCAACTTCACATCGTCGGCAGTGCCGTAACACTGTGGAACCCATTCCATGATTTGCTCGGGTGTTCCGTTACCGGTAATACCAGCTGCTGCAAGACCTGAACCCATGATGGCCATACCAAGGCCAGCGTCGCCCCAGAAGATTTCTTCAATCGCAACGGGGAGTGTGAGACCTGATGGATCGCCCATTGCGCTCATCATGAAGTCGATTCCGTACAAGCCCATCTTTGCGGCCTCTTGCACGATTGGCCATGGGAACTCTTCGCGGTCATCCCATTCTTGAGCGGCGGGACGCATGACGTCCTTGGCGAAGCCATGGATCCAGTCCTTAATTTGCAACTGGTCGTCGGAGAGGTTCAGTGAAAAATCAGCCATAGGCACAAGTTACTGGCGGGTAGCGAAGCTTGCACAAATAGTGCGCTGTGTTATTCGAAAGCTGTGATCGCGGGTCGGGTAATGCCCCACACAGCAATGAGCGCTGCAATAAAGAGGATGCCTCCCACTAGATAGGGCGAACCGATTCCCACATGGTCGAACAGTGCGCCCGCAATAACGGGGCCCGCGATACGAGCAAATGCGCCGGCGCTTTGCTGATATCCGAGCGCCTCTCCTCTTTTGTTTGCTGGGGCTGCCTCAGTGACGAGCGAGGTAACAGATGGTGACGCGATGCCTTGACCCACTGACACCAGCACCATGGCAGCGAACAACATGGCCCATTGCATAGTGGGGGTGAACGCAAGAACAACGAGTCCAGCGGCGACTACTGGCAACGATGCGCGCATCAGTGTGCGTGATCCGAACTTTTTCGTTAGTGGACCAATGAGTCCACCTTGCACGATGGTGAGAATCACACCAACAAAAAGGAACACCATTGCCGATGACCCGACGGTGAGATTGAAACGTTCTCCACCAAAAAGAGAGAACGTTGCTTCGAAACCAGAGAAGCCAATGGTGGACAACACAGCAACAACTGCATAACGCACAAGCACGGGTGAACGTGCGGAAAGCTCCGAAGCGTGATGGACCTCAATTGGTTGCACATGGGTTTTCGTTTCAGGCAATCGGATAAACGCTGCTACTGCGTTGATAGCTGCGATAGTGCCAGCGAGAAAAAATGGAACATGTGTTCCGCCTAGTGCAGCAAGTCCGCCTAGTGCTGGACCGACTACAAAGCCGAGACCGAATGCTGCGCCAAGCATGCCAAGAAGTTGTGCGCGTCGTTCTGGTGGCGCAATATCCGCAATGGCTCCTTGTGCCACTGCAACGCTTGCTCCGGATGCACCATCAACAATGCGGCCGAGGAACAACACCCACATTGCTCCGCCAATGCCGGTAACAAAACTGCCAATAGCTGTGCCAACGAGCGACACGATGATGACGGGTTTGCGACCAATGCGATCAGAAATTTTCCCGAGAATGGGAGCAAAAATCATTTGTGCCACAGAGAACGACGCAAACATAAGGCCCACTTCTAACCCATTGGCACCAAAGTCTTTGGCGTAACGGCCCAAGATGGGCGCCACAATGCCAAAGCCGACAAGGTCCAGTGCAACGGTTGTCCAAATGGGCCAGAAGCCCGCGGGCATCGGAGTGCGTTCGCGCTTAGCCACGTCGGATGCGTGTGCCTTCTTTGGACGTCTCAACGACATAGCCCTGCGACTGTAGTTCGTTGCGAATGGCGTCTGCAGTCGCAAAGTCTTTCGCAGCGCGAGCTGCATCAATTTGCGAACCTTTGGCCGCGATGTCTACATCGACATCGTCACCTGCAGAAAGCTCAAGTCCGAGAGCGCTGAGAATTTCGAACACTGAAGCTCGCAGTGTTGAAACTGTTGCTGTATCGCCTGCGTCCATTGCTGCGTTGGCAGCACGAACAGTGTCGAACACCAACGCCATCACGGTGGCGGTATCGAGGTCGTTGTCCATTGCGGTGCGGAACTTGGCAATGACTTCTTGATTCGCCTCACCACCTGCGTGTGCCGATGTGCGTGCGGCAAATGAATCGAGACCTGCAAGTGCAGACACGCACGCATCGATGTTGTCTTGACCCACACGTACTGGTGAGCGGTAGTGCGTTTGCAGGAGCAACATGCGATATGCGCGTGCATCGTATTTGTCGAGAAGATCGAGGAGATTGAGCACATTGCCCAAACTCTTCGACATCTTCTCACCCTCTAGATCGACAACAAATCCGTTGTGCATCCAGTGGTTTGCAAAAGTCTTGCCCAATGCAACAGCTTGTGCTCGCTCATTCTCATGATGCGGGAATCGAAGGTCGGCACCACCGCAATGCAAATCAAAACCTTCGCCCAACAATTCGAGGCTCATCACCACACATTCGCTGTGCCAACCAGGCCGACCATCACCCCACAACGAAGGCCAGGCTGGTTCGCCGGGTTTTGTGAACTTCCACAATGCAAAGTCGGCTGGGTGTTTTTTGTTGCCGGCGCCGAACACTTCGCGGTCGCCACCGCCGCTCAACATGTCGTCAACGCTCTGGTGCGCCAGCATGCCGTAATCAGGAACGGCGGCGATGCTGAGGTACACGCCATCGTCTGTGAGATACGCGGCGTCACGCTGGATGAGCCTGTCAATCATGGCGACCATCTGTTCTACATATTCGGTGGCATGAGGAACATCAGTGGGGCGCTGCACACCCAGTTTGCCCATGGCTTCGAACCACACGTTCTCGCATTTGTTGGTGATGTCTTGCCAAGGACGGCCCTCATCGTTTGCGCGATTGATGATCTTGTCGTCGATATCAGTGATGTTGGAGACCAACCGCACCTCGAGCCCTGCATATGAGAGGTAGCGGCGCAAAATGTCGTACACCAGGGTGGCACGGCCGTGTCCCAAGTGCGGGGGTCCATACACAGTAGGGCCACAGAGATAGATGCTGACCTTGCCCGGATTGCGAAGAGCCAAAGGTTTCACGCTTTGGGAGGCGGTGTCATAGAGGTTCAGCACTCTGACAAGCCTACGATTTAAGACCTATGTCCACTGTCCCTGAGAAGCCCTCCCTCGACGGAATTGAAGCAACCTGGGTTGCCGCCTGGGAATCCCAGGGCACGTACGCCTTCGACCGCACGGCCACTCGAAACGATGTGTTCGCCATTGACACCCCGCCACCCACAGTGAGTGGTTCCTTGCATATGGGGCACGTGTTCTCCTACACCCACACCGACACCGTGGCTCGATTCTGGCGTATGCGTGGAAAGAGTGTGTTCTACCCCATGGGTTGGGATGACAACGGACTACCGACCGAACGCCGCGTTCAGAACTACTTCGGCGTGTCATGTGACCCATCGGTGCCCTATGTGGCGAATTTGCAACCACCATTCCGTGGCGACCCTCCAAAAGACCACAAGCCAGTTCCCGTGTCTCGACCCAACTTCATTGAGTTGTGCGAAGAACTCACCGCACAGGACGAAAAGATTTTCGAAGACTTGTTCCGCACTCTTGGCCTCTCGGTAGATTGGTCGTTGCTCTACGTCACCATCGACGAGCGGTCACGACGCACGAGTCAACGCGCATTCCTTCGCAACTTGTCTCGCGGCGAGGCCTACTCGCAAGAAGCACCAACGTTGTGGGACGTTGACTTTCGTACAGCTGTCGCGCAAGCCGAATTAGAAGACCGTGAACGCCCTGGCGCGTATCACACGCTCACATTCCATAAGTCCGATGGTTCCGGCGACATTCTCATTGACACCACGCGTCCCGAACTTCTCGCTGCTTGTGTTGCGCTGATTGCACACCCCGATGACGATCGCTACAAGCCGTATTTCGGCAGCACAGTTCGCACTCCTCTTTTCAATGTAGAAGTGCCCGTACTGGCGCATCCACTTGCTCAAATCGACAAGGGAACCGGCATTGCAATGTGCTGCACGTTTGGCGATCTCACCGACGTCACATGGTGGCGCGAATTGCAACTACCCATGCGCGCCATTATTTCTCGTGATGGTCGACTAATCGCAGACGCCCCTGCAGCCATTACCGACGCAAAAGGTCAAGAGAACTACGCGCTACTCGCCGGCAAATCTGCAAAGCAAGCGCAAACCGCAATCGCCACCATGCTTGCTGAATCCGGCGAAATGGTAGGTGAACCTCGCGCCATCACTCACCCCGTGAAGTTCTACGAAAAAGGCGACCGCCCACTTGAAATTGTCACCAGCCGTCAGTGGTACATCCGTAACGGTGGACGCGATGAAGATTTGCGCGATGCTCTTCTCACTCGCGGCGCTGCTCTCACGTGGCATCCCGATCACATGCGTCACCGCTACTCCAATTGGGTAGAAGGACTCAACGGTGACTGGCTGGTGAGTCGTCAGCGCTACTTCGGAGTTCCGGTACCCATTTGGTATCCGCTTGATGTCAACGGCGACATGAATTACGACGCGCCGCTCATTCCCGATGAATCGGTTCTCCCGATCGACCCCAGCACCGATGTCCCCGCTGGATACACAGAGGACCAACGCGGAAAGCCGGGCGGATTCGCGGGCGACCCCGACGTGATGGACACGTGGGCAACGTCATCACTCACTCCTCAAATTGCCGCCAAGTGGGAAGACGATCCCGACTTGTTCTCACGTGTGTACCCATTCGACGTGCGACCACAAGCTCACGACATCATTCGCACCTGGCTGTTCTCCACCATGGTGCGTTCACATCTTGAGCACGGACAATCTCCATGGTCACATGCTGCGTTGTCTGGCTGGATTCTCGACCCCGATCGCAAGAAGATGTCGAAGTCAAAGGGCAATGTGGTCACTCCCATTGACCTTTTTGAAAAGTACGGAAGTGACGCGGTGCGCTACTGGGCTGCAGGAGCTCGACCCGGCGTTGATACCGCATTCAGCGAAGACCAAATGAAGGTAGGGCGCAAGCTCGCCACCAAATTGTTGAACGTCTCTAAGTTCGTGCTTGGTTTTGGCGATGCTGATGAGAGCATTAATCCCACTGAGCCCATCGACGTTGCGATGCTTCATCGACTTGCGAGCGTGGTGAGCGAAGCAACAACCGCGTTTGAGGCATTTGACTATGCGCGCGTACTCGAGCGAACCGAATCATTCTTCTGGTGGTTCTGCGACGACTACGTGGAATTAGTGAAGACTCGCGCATACGCAGACGATGGAAATGCCGGCGCCGACTCAGCACGTATTGCACTGCGACGCGCACTCTCTGCTTTGCAACGTTTGCTTGCACCCATTCTTCCTTTCGCAACAGAAGAAGTGTGGAGTTGGTGGCGTCAAGGTTCGGTACACCGCGCCTCATGGCCAACCATCAACGAACTGGTGGGTACCACCTCGTTCACCGATGCAGATGAATTCCTTGATGCCGTGTGTGGCGCCATCGCAGTTGTACGGCGTGCAAAGACAGAAGCGAAGGTGAGCCAGAAAGCCGCGGTGAAAAACGTGGTGTTCTCAGCGAGCCAATCTCAAGCACAACACATCGAGCGCGGGTGGACTGATATTGCGAATGCGGGTTCCATTTCAGCTTGGAGTGTGGCAGTTACCGATACCACGGAAATCACTGCTTCGGTCACATTGGCTCCTACCGAATAAGGAATCAGGCCGAGCGCCCATCCCTACGGTTCGTTCGGAACTACGGTGGAGCAGTCATGTCTGAGTCATCTGTGAACCCTCGCCACTCTGGCAAGCAACGCATCTTCGTCATATTCAATTTTGCGTTGGCTGTCGTCATGATCATCGCTGGCGGTGGCTTGGTGTACGCCAACTGGCAACTAGGAAACCGTCAGGTGGTCACCATTGACACGGTGCCAACAGGCGACCCGAATCTCAACCTGCCTGCTGGCGACCTCAGTGCCAAGAACTTTCTCATCACTGGCTCCGACAACGATTCATGCGTAAAAAAGGATTCTCCGTACTACGGAGGTTTCGGCAATCGTGCTGGGTTTGGCGAGCGCAGCGACTCCATCATGGTGATTCGCGTGAACCCCATTGACAATCAGGCAGCCATTCTTTCCTTTCCACGCGACATGTGGGTGAAGCAGGCCGGCTCCAGCCGTCACAATCGCATCAATGCAAACTTCGACAAGAAGAACCCCAATCGTCTCATTCGTACTTTGAAGGAAAACTTCGGCATCGGTATTGACCATTACGTCAACATTGACTTCTGCGCATTTGCCGCAATCGTTGATGCCGTCGGCGGGGTGCGCGTACCGTTCCAATTCAAGGCACGCGACCGACATACTGGGTTCAAAGTGTTGCGTGCAAGAGTGTGTTACACGTTCTCGGGTGACCATGCTTTGGCGTACATGCGCTCGCGGCACTACCAGTGGTACGACCCATCACTTGCAAAGTGGCGCACAGACCCAGCGTCCGACTATGGCCGCATCAGCCGTCAACAAGATTTCACGCGCCGCATGATTCGTAAGGCACTGAATAAAGCCAAGACAAGTCCAAGAGCCGCAACCGGAATTTTGAATGCCGCACTGAAGAACATCATCACCGACAGTCGACTCACTCCGCTCACCGTGTTGCAATTGGGCCAAGCGATGAAAAACTTCGACTCAAACACCATGGGTAGCTACACCATGCCCGGAGTCGGCCAGCTCATAGATGACAATGCAGTGATTGTGCCAACACTCGATACTCCCCTTGCAAAGAAAATTTTGGCTGTATTTCAGGGCACCGCGAGTTTGAACACCACCGTGGTGAAACAGCGACCCATCATCAACACCCAGATAGTCACCACCACATTGGCCATCGCCACCACTCTTGCTCCTGCAGTCAGCAAGAAGAGTGTCGCCGTGGGCGCCACAACAACAGTTCCTGTTACGGCCACTACGTCGAAAACAACAGTCACAACAAAGACCACCACCACAACGTCAACCACCACAACCACTGTGCCATCAGTGGCGATTGATCAGGAAACACGCGGCATCGTTCCACCGAACGATCCGAACTGTCAGTTCTGACTGCGGGCTGTTAGGCCTGCACTTCCAGCACTTGTGCCAGTACGGCTGGGATTTCACTGGGGCCGCTGACTGTTGCAATACGAGCACCGCAACCCGCTGCAAAGGCATCTGCTTCATCGTGATCTTCCGCTGGCGCAATCACAATTAACTCTTCAATGCCTCGCGCTGCAGCGAGCGCATCTCCTTCAACCGTTGCTCTGCAGTCGCTGAGAAGAATGGTGACCTTCCGCCCAGCACGTGAACGCGCCAATTGTTGTTGCGCTACTTTGAGCGCGCCCGCAAGGTCGGTGGTGCCATGTCCTCGCAACGTGAGGATGTCATTGATGACGCGCTCGCTTGACTTCGGAACGTCTTGAGACTTGGTGATGATGAGATCTTTACTAAACGCCACCACGCTGTAGTCATCTGGATTGCGGCCGGCGATTGCTGCAGTGGCAACTGCAGAAGTGGCCAGCGGTTCACCACCCATGGAACCACTGCGATCAAGTAACAAACAGAACGCTGTACCTGGTTTTCGCCAACCTCGAATTCGCAATCTTTCAGGGTCTATTGCGGACCCGACACGTGATTCTGCGATTGCATCAAGGCTGGCGTCGATATCGATGTCACCAGCATCTGGCCGATACGGCTGCTCCACCATTTTGCCAATGCCACGCGGACGTGTGCGCCCACGCGTACCAAGCTCGAGCATGATTCTTCCCGCAAGTCGTTGCGCCAATGCACGCAACTTCGGGTCGGTGGCACCGGTGAGATCAGCAAGCAAGCCCAACATCTCATCGGGCTTTTGTTGCATGATTTCGTCGACCATCGCCTCGTCGAGCTCACCTACTTCTGGTGACACTTGTTCGAAGTTTTCATTACGAGAGAGATCTCGGCGTGATGTAGAACGCTTCCCCGCTTCGGCGACGGCTTGATCAGCCTCGTCGCCTTCTTTCGTTAGCGGGAGGTTGTGCCCCGCGTCGTCGGGGCGCCAACTTTTCCCTCGCCGCCGTCGCCTTCAACTCGACCGAAAACGTCTTGCCAAATTTCAGTGATGATTTCTTCGGCGGTGCGCACACTTCCTTCACGCACGCGCACACGACCCGACAACGCAACTAGTGCAGCATCGATCCCAACACTGGGATTATCCATTGGCATTCCACGCAGTTCAGCAAGCGACACAGCAACTTTTGAAAAGTCGACTGCGCCGCGTACAGAAGAACCCACACGCAAGTCGGGGTGCGAACGCGTCTGCCGAACGACACTCACCGCTTTGCTGAGCCAGTCACCTGCAATAGTGGCGCCGTCTGTATTGCGACGAACAATTGCTTCTTCATCTTCAGCCGATTGATATGACATGGCAACCCGACATACACGGTCGTACACGGCGCCAGAAATACGTGCAGTACCGACCGCATCGAACGGGTTCATGGCTGCCACCAAACGGAAACCAGGTGCCGCCGCAATGCGACCAAGTCGCGGAACATTGAGTTCGCCTTCGCTCATCACCGTGATGAGCACGTTAAGCGTTTCCTCGGGAATGCGGTTGATTTCTTCCACATACAACAAGGAACCATCTCGCAGGGCAGAAACCAGTGGACCATCAACGAACACCGATGGGTCGTACCCGTCGTTCAAAACACGTGCAGGATCAAAGTGCCCCACTAAACGTGCCGGAGTAAGTTCGGCGTTGCCTTCGACAAATTCAAAACCAATTCCGAGCCCTTGAGCCACTGCGCGAAGAAGCGTTGATTTACCGGTGCCCGGAGGACCTTCCAGCAATACATGTCGATCCGCGGCAAGAGCGGCCAGAACAAGTTCGACTTCGCGAGTACGCCCGACCACTTGGCCGGACAGAGTTGTTTGCAATGCGTTAGTCATGTACGACTAGTCATTAACGATGATGCCGCGGATGTTTTCGCCATCTCGCATTGCTCGGTAACCCTCGTTGATGTCATCAAGTTTGTAGCGCTTGGTGATGAGCTCATCGAGCTTCAACTTTCCTGCACGATACAGATCGAGCAACGCAGGAATATCGGCGCGTGGGTTGAGACTGCCAAAGATGGTGCCCTTTACTTCCTTGTTCCACATTGCCAACTGGAAGAGGTTGATGTCCGCGGTGGTTTCGTGCATAGGTGAGATTGCGGTAACAACACACGTGCCACCCTTGCCTGTGAGAGACATTGCCTCGCCCATCATGTCGCCGTGCAACACACCTGGGGTCATGATGACGCGGTCAGCCATTTCGCCCCATGTCATTTCATTCACTGACGCCATTGCCTCGGCCATGGAAGCAAACGTGTGAGTTGCACCGAATTCCATGGCCTTTTCGCGCTTGAACTCAACAGGGTCAATTGCGATAACTCGCTTTGCACCAGCCATGCGAGCACCTTGCACTGCGTTGATACCAATGCCACCGATACCAACCACGACAACGGTGTCACCAGGCTGTGTGTCGGCACGCTTTGTTGCAGAACCAAATCCGGTAGCCACGCCACATGACACCAATGCAACAACGTCGAGTGGAAGGTCATTCTCCACCTTGATCACCGATGCTTCTGCAACGGTGGAGTACTCACTGAATGTGCCCAGCTTTGCCATGAGCGTGACGCGACCACCATCGCTGAGGAAATGGCGGTGCGTGCCATCGGTAATCATTCCGCCCATCAACGTGCCCGCACCCATGTTGCACAGGTTCTGACGACCGGTGCTGCAGTAACGACAACGGCCGCATGAAGGAACGAAGCTCGCCGACACGTGATCGCCTACCTTGACCGATGTGACGTTGGCACCCACGTCAACAATGACGCCGGCACCCTCGTGGCCACCGATGAATGGGAAGAAGTCGCCAACGCCCATCATTTCCAACAGTTCCTTTGGCGGAACCATGTCACCAGTAACGAAGTGCTCGTCGGAGTGGCACATGCCGGCCACTTTCCAATGAACGGTGACCTCGTTGGCCTTTGGTGGATCTACTTGGATCTCTTCAACACTCCATGGCTGATCGAGCCCTCGCAAAACGGCTGCACGTGACTTCATGGTTTCCCCCTTGATTGGAATCGGTTGCTGACAACCGACGATTGATTAGTAGACGAGCACTCCGCGGATGTTCTTGCCATCACGCATGTCTTGGTAGCCGTCGTTGATTTGATCGAGTGTGTAGGTCTTGGTGATGAGACCATCGAGGTCGAGTTGACCTTCGCGCCACATGCTGAGCAACTTTGGAATGTCTGCACGTGGGTTACCCGAACCGAACAGAGAACCAACTACTTGCTTCTCCATGAGAGTGAGGTCGAGGAGGCTCATTGCTGCGCCACCCATTTCAAGCGCTGGGTGAATGTTGGTGACAACAACGCGGCCACGCTTTGCAGCAAGCGCCATGGCTTGACCCATTACTTGGCCGTCGCCCACGCCCATGGTCATGATGACTTTGTTGGCCATGGTTCCCCATGTGATTTCTTGCAGCAATGGCAATGCTTCTTCCATTGATGCAGC
>CAYSPE010000010.1:0-14422 GCA_964432845.1 uncultured Bifidobacterium sp. | reverse complement strand
ACGTCTTTGCCCTGTGCATGGTGACGTGAAGTGCCGTCGGTGATTTGCATACCAAGACCCATAGCAGCGCCAAGGTCACACAAGTTTTGGTGACCGGTGGAGCAACTGGGGCAACGACCACACGAAGGAATGAAACCAAAAATGACATGGTCGCCTGGCTCGAGCCAGCTGACACCCTCGCCCACCTTCTCTACGATGCCAGCGCCTTCGTGGCCACCAATGATGGGCAATGCGAAGGGAAGGTCACCCGTGGTGAGGTGCTCGTCTGAGTGGCACATTCCGGATGCCACCAACTTCACAAGAACTTCGCCCGCCTTTGGGTCGTCGAGTTCGATTTCTTCAACGCTCCACGGTGCATTGACTTCCCAGAGAACAGCTGCCTTGGTCTTCATGTAATCCCCCTGATTTGGCCGGCCAGATACCCGGCGGGTGTTCCCCGACATTACCCCTAGGCCCACAACATTCTCTAGTGGGTCCTCGGGCAGGTACTCTCGTATCTATGGATCAGGACAACACCCAGACACTTGCCACCGACCAGACCGAAGCCACCGAAGCAGTCGTCACCGAAGAGCTCCTCGTCGAGGAAATCTCCATCGACGGCATGTGCGGCGTTTACTGAGCAATTCCGCTCACTTGCACGCCTTATGACACTCACACTCGAGTCGGCGTGCGAAATGCACCCTCAAGTTGCCTTGCGACCCGAGCCGTTTGGGGCGCTCGCGTACCACTACGGAAATCGCCGGCTGGTGTTCTTGCGCCATCCTGACATCGTTCGAGTGGTGCGTCATCTTCATCAATACTCATCTCTTCAAGCCGCACTTGAGGGTGAAAAGATTGAAGCTTCCCGTTGGCCTTCCTTTGTGAAGGCCATTTCCTCTCTCACCACGTCGGAGATCATTCGTGTCCGCTAAGAGCCTTGTCGACCAAATGAAGGGTGGCCTCGACGCCCCCATCTGCCTTACTTGGGAACTCACATATGCGTGCAACCTCGAGTGCGTGCATTGCCTCTCAAGCAGCGGGCAGCGCGACGAGCGTGAACTCAGCACCGAACAATGCAAAGCGGTTCTTGATGAATTGCGAGACTTGCAGGTGTTCTACATCAACATCGGTGGTGGCGAGCCCATGGTGCGCCGAGACTTTTTCGAAATCATCGAACACTCGGTGAGCAACGGCATCGGCGTGAAGTTCTCTACAAATGGTGCATTCATTGACGAAAAGAATGCACAACGTTTGGCGGCAATGGACTACCTCGATATCCAAATCAGCCTTGATGGTTCCACCGCCGATGTCAACGATGCAGTACGTGGTACAGGTTCATACGCAACTGCAATCAGAGCCATGGACAATCTGAAAGCTGCCGGCTTTGGTCCGTTCAAGATTTCTGTAGTGGTCACGCGACACAACGTTGACCAACTCGATGAATTCAAGGCACTCGCAGATTCCTACGGTGCACAGTTGCGCATTACTCGTTTGCGACCCGCAGGTCGCGGTGCAGATACTTGGAATGAATTGCACCCCACCAATGCACAACAACGACAGATCTACAACTGGTTGTTGAAGCATGGCGAAAACGTGCTCACCGGCGACTCGTTCTTCCACCTCAATGCATTAGGCGAAGAGCAACTTCCCGGACTCAACATGTGTGGCGCAGGTCGCGTTGTGTGCCTCATTGATCCCATTGGCGATGTATATGCCTGTCCATTCGTTATTCACGACGAATTCTTGGCAGGAAATGTGTTGTCGGAGGGCGGATTCACCAAGGTGTGGCGTGAGAGTGACTTGTTCACCGAATTGCGTGAACCACAAAGCGCAGGTGCATGCGCATCTTGTGGTGCATTCGACGCATGCCAGGGCGGATGTATGGCCGCAAAGTTCTTTACTGGACTTCCGCTTGATGGTCCGGACCCCGAGTGTGTCGGCGGAGATGGCGAAGTCTTACTAGCGTCTGTACCCGTGGCACTTACCCCGCGTCCATCACAAGATCACTCGAAGCCAAAAAGAGAAAAGGTGCGTGCGTGAGCGCCATTGTTTTGGTGCTTGCCGCCATTGCTTCATACTTCGTCGGCACCATCCCAAGTGCCATCGTTGTTGCACGTAGCAAGGGCGTAGATATAACAACATTTGGAAGTGGCAACCCGGGCGCTAGCAATGTGGGTCGCGCGCTCGGATTCAAATACTTCGTAGTGGTGTTCATTATTGACGTCGCCAAAGGTGCCGTGCCCACCGTGTTGTTTCTCAACCATCGCCCCGCTGCCTATGTCTGCGGTGCAGCGGCAATTCTCGGCCACATCTTCCCCATCACCCGCAAGTTCAAAGGCGGTAAGGGTGTTGCCACAGGTGCAGGTGTATTGCTTCCGCTGTTCCCCATCGTTATGGCCATTTGCGGCGCATCGTGGTACGCAGTTGCCAAAATCACCAAGAAGGCCGGTCTCGCTTCCGTTCTTGCCGTTCCACTCGCAGTTGTTCTTGTAGCCACGCTGGGTCAACACGAAACGTGGGAAGTGTTCGCGTTCATTGGCATTACCGCACTCATCGAGATTCGCCATATTGGCAACATCAAGAGATTGATTGCGGGCAATGAAAATTCACTTGAAGTGAAATAGAAAATCCTGTCAGCCATGAGCGCTGTAACTTCATCCGATGTAGAACATCATCACCCCATCGTGGTGCTGGCATTAGGTTCCTGGGAGCAACACGGGCCACATCTGCCACTTGATACTGACACCGTCATCATTGACACCGTGGTGCAAACAGCGCTCATGCTGCTGAACGAAACTCATACGCAGTTTCTTGTGGCACCCACCATTGCAATTTCTGCCAGTGACGAACATGCTGGTTTTGCTGGCACTCTCAGTACAGGTTCAGCTGCACTGAAGGACGCGGTTGTTGCCATTTGCCGTTCTGCATCATGGGCACGAGGCGTGTGCATTGTGAATGGTCATGGCGGAAACCTTGACGCGCTGAATGAGATTGTGTCAGCCCTCAATTACGAAGGCATTGCACACTCTGTTTGGTCTTTGCCGGGATATACCGGTGGCGATATGCACGCAGGGAAAACTGAAACCTCACTCATGATGCACATTGCCCCACATGCGGTTCGAACCGACCGCATCGTCAACGGCAACACCGATGAATGGGAACTGTTGATGCCAGCCATGAGAGAAGGTGGAGTTGCCGCCGTATCTCCCACTGGTGTTCTAGGAAGCGCTCGTGAAGCGACATCCGAACATGGCGCACGCGTTCTCGACTTCTACGCACGCCACTTAGCGCAACATTTCACTGACGCGATGACGCGATGGAAAACTGACGCTCAATGAAGAACCAGCTAATAGCCGACCAACAATGGTTTCGATCAGCAAATGGAAAAACACTCTTGGCCGGTTCACCGCTTACTTCATTCACGGTGAGCGATGCTGGCGCAGCAATTCTTGACGCCATTGAAAAAGGACACGCACTTCCACCTCAGCACGAGTCACTGACATCTCGTCTACTCGCAACGGGAGCTGTTCACCCGCTGACGGATACTTCCGTCCCTTTGTCGGAGATCACCGTTGTTATCCCGGCCTTTGTTACATCCGATACTCAATTGTCACGGTTGCAAAATCTTGTGAATTCATTGTCGGGCGTACGTGTGCTGGTGGTTGACGACGCTTCCCCTATGACAATTACTGTGTCGCATGGTCAGGTGCTGCGACTACATACCAATAGCGGGCCAAGTACGGCGCGCAACGCAGGAATTGCACACGTTTCCACCACTTTCACAGCATTTGTCGATGCAGATATTTCCATCACTTGCGAGAGTCTTCAGCGCCTTGCATCCGTACTACGGGACGAAAATGTGACGCTCGCAGCACCGCGCATCGCCACCGAAAACGACAAGACATTCTTAGGTGAATATGAATCGTTTCGTTCGCCACTAGATCTCGGTACCTCTCCGGCAGTTGTTCGACCGTTGTCACGCGTGTCATACGTACCCGCTGCGGTGCTGATGGGACGCACCGGGGAATTTCAACACAATCCATTTGATGAATCGATGCGATTGGGCGAGGACGTCGACTTCATCTGGCGATTAGTAGAAGATGGTCGAGTGGTTCGGTATGTACCGAATGTGGTGTGCAGCCATGCTCCTCGCTCATCATGGGCCGCGTTGTTGAAGCAGCGATTTGGATACGGATCAAGTGCGGCTCATCTTGACAAGAAACATCCGTACACAGCAGCGCCACTACGCGTCAATGGCGTGCTCTTGTTACCTGCTCTGGCGCTCTTGGCGGGCTACGTCTATTTTGCAGCCCTGCTAGCACTTCCCACACTGGCGTACTTCGTGTTCACATTGCGCAAGACGCGACTGTCTCTTGTCACTCTCACTCGGCTCACGTGGATTGGTTTTCGGTCCACTGTGCAATTGATGGCGAACGCAATAAGGCGAGCATGGTGGCCCATTTTCTTGCCCTGCACGGCCGTCTTGCAACCTGCACTGTTCATGGTCCTATTCTCAGTCTTGGCACCTGCCGCGTACGGAATCGTTCGTTCAAAACCTCGTTTTCCTGGCGGTTATTTCCTGATGCGCATTCTCGATGATGCGGCCTACGGACTCGGCGTCTGGGTGGGCGCATTTCGCCAAAGAAGTGCGCGATGTCTCATGCCCGTCATCACTTTTCGTCGCACGTCACGCACGAAGTGAACGTGGAACAAGTTTTCGCCGACTACCGTCACAGGGGTGACAATTCGCCTCGCTGTTCATGAAGCCCAGTGGCTCCAACATGTTCAAGGTGTCGCTCGCTCCATGCCTGGCCTTATTCCGGTGGTCAAAGGAAATGGTTATGGCTTTCGGCGATGGAACCTTATGCCTTTGGCCGGTCAATTGTCTTCTGAGGTTGCAGTAGGGACCGTGTTTGAAGTGCGTGATGTTCCTGTCAATGTCACGCCCATCGTTCTCACACCCACTCTCACTCCGCCACCAAAGAACATGCCCCTCAACACGGTTCTCACAGTTGCAGGTCGTCACCACGTGGTCGCACTCACCACGGCTGGTTGGCACGGCGAAGTCATCGTGAAGTTGGAATCTTCCACACATCGTTTTGGCGTTACACCGGCAGATCTCGAACCATTGCTTTCCGACATCGCCGATGCCCAATTCACCATTCGTGGGTTTGCAATTCACCCCGCAATCGAAGGCGATGATGCGGCACACCTAAAGGACATCACATCATGGCTTGATCACATTGATGCGTCGCTCCCTGTATATGTATCTCATCTTTCCACTGAGGCATACGCCAAACTTCGTTCGGATTATCCATCGCGTGATTTTCGAATTCGTTTAGGAACAACTTTGTGGCACGGCAATAAGTCAATGATGCAATTGAGTGCCGACGTCGTTGATCACCACCCCATCGAAACAGGCTCAAAAGCGGGCTATAAACAGGTAAAAGTGGATGGTCCGGGCGAAATCGTATTGGTGGGTTGCGGTACAGCGCATGGTGTCACGGTGTTACCGGACGGACGCAGTCCCTTCCATTACAAACGCCAACGCTTGAACCTTTTGGAAGCACCTCACATGCACACCTCAATGCTGTTCTTGTCGCGTGGACGTCCGATTCCAAGTATTGGTGAATGGATCGATGTTCAGCAGCCCCTCACGCGTGTGCAAGTTGACTTGCTGCAATGGGTGAAATAGCAATCGATTAGCGGTGTGCGGCGCTGCGATTCAGTCCGCGCCAACCAACTGCAGCAGCTCCAATGAGTGGGCCTTCATCAGCAAGACGCGCGGGAACGATGCGAGCTTTGCGAGAGAATTCGAGACCGCACAACTCATCAAGAGTGCGTTGTGCAGAGTTGAAGAAGGTGGCTCCGAATCCGAGAGCCACGCTGCCACCCACACACACCAATTTGAGATCGAGCAAATTACAAACAGACGCGACTCCGCGCCCCACTAGCCGCCCAGTACGGACCATGATTTCGTATGTGGGTTGAGTAGGTGGTCGGCCTGTGATTGCTTCAATTGCTGGACCTGATGCTTCAGCCTCCAAACATCCGCGACCGCCACACGCACAACGTCGTCCGTTGGGTTCCACAATGACGTGACCAATATGGCCTGCATTGCCACCTTCTCCATCGAGAAGTTGGCCATTGAGAACAATTCCCCCGCCCACTCCAGTGGACACCACCATGGCCATGAAATTGTCGACACCCTTGGCGGCGCCAAGCCACCCTTCCGCCAATGCGAGAGCCTTTGCATCGCCGTCGCCGTACACCGGAAGACCGGTGTCGTGCTGCAAACGCTCTCTCAATGGAAAATCCCGCCATTGTGCGATATTGAGTGGCGAGACGGACTCGCAATTCCAACTAATTGGTCCGGCGCATCCGATTCCCACAACAATGGGGCCAGAGCCGTGATGTTGCACTGCGCGCACCATCTGTTGCTGCACCGCAGCGCTTAGGTCGGCGTACAACTCATCGGCGGAATCGCGATGATCAACGGGAACATTGATGCGGTCGATGAGCTCTCCAGCGCGTGTGACAAGCCCAACGGAAAACTTTGTTCCGCCAATGTCAATTGCGAGGGCCAGGTCCATAAGGCTTCTATTTTCTCAATTGCTCAACCCAATTCATGGGTTTTCCCGAATAATTTTCGGGATAGAAACAATTCCCTACGATGAGACAGTGGCAAACGATTGGGTGCGTTTCATGAGCGAACAACGGGAAATGCCCTATTTCCATGCCCTAGAGCATTTTGTAGCAGAAGAACGTAAGCAATTTGAGGTGTACCCAACAGAGAGCGACGTGTACTCCGCATTAACTCTCACTCCCCTTACTCAGACTCGTGTCGTGATCGTCGGCCAGGATCCGTACCACGGCCCAGGCCAGGCACATGGTCTGTGTTTCTCTGTACAACGAGAAACTGCAATCCCACCTTCATTGCGCAACATCTTTAAAGAACTTCACAACGACCTCGGTTTCAATATCCCAACCCACGGCGACCTTTCACATTGGGCACGCCAAGGAGTGTTGTTACTCAACACCACCCTCACCGTGCGCGCCGGAGAAGCGGGTAGCCACGTTGGTCGTGGTTGGGAAACTTTTACTGACGCGGCTATCTCATTAGTGAACGAGAAGGACGAACGGTGCGTCTTCATTTTGTGGGGAGCGAATGCTCGAAAGAAAAAGGCGCTCATTACAAATGACGTTCACGTCATTCTGGAATCACCCCATCCGTCACCATTGTCCGCGCATGCCGGATTCTTCGGAACTCAGCCATTTTCACGAGCCAATTCAGCCCTTCGAGATGCAGGCCGTGGCGAAATTGATTGGGAAATTGCTGACTAACTAAGCGATGCCCAACATGGGTACTTGTTGAGTGATGCAGTGGATTCCACCACCACCAATGGCCAGAATTCGTCCGACATTCAGTGGAACCATTTCACGTCCAGGGAAATATTCACCAATGAGTTGCACCATGTCTGCATCTGCCGGGTGACCGCACACCGGAATCAGGACGAAATCGTTTCCCACATAGAAATTGAGATACGGCACAACAGCACGGCCATTCGGAATATCCACAAAGGGAAGGACGGGGATCACATCTACTTGTAACGGCTTCCCATTGGCAGCGATGGCAGTGCGCGCAACGTGCTCGTTGGTCGCCATACGAGCGAAATCTTCTTCGGAAGTATCGTCGCAACCTTGCAGCAACACGTGGCCAGGACGCGTAAACGCGGCAACATTGTCAACGTGCCCGTCGGTGTCATCGTCTAATGCGAGTCCATACGGCAGCCACACGATATGCGTGGCGCCTAATGTGTCGGAAAGTGTTCGTTCAATATCCTTCGGCGACAGTGACGGATTGCGATTGGGATGCAATAAGCATTGTTCAGTAGTAATCAAGGTTCCGATGCCATCAACATTGATGGAGCCGCCTTCCAGAACAACAGGAACGGACTCAACACGGTCATCGAAATGACGAGCTACTTCTTTCGCCAATTCTGCATCTTTGTTGAATGGTGTGAACTTCTCGCCCCAGCCATTGAATATGAAATCCATGGCCACACGATTGCCGCTTGCATCAAACACATAGATGGGTCCTGAGTCGCGAGACCACGAGTCGTCGATAGGAATTTCAACTATCTCTACGCCCGGACCGCACAACTCGCGGGCACGAGCGCTGAAAACAGGGTCCACAACCATGATGACCGGTTCAAACCGAGCGATGGTGTTAGCCACCAATGCATGGGCTTCCTCTGCTTCAAAGAACAGGTCGCCATATATTTCGCGACGTGCTGGCCAGCACACCACCGTTGCAGAGTGTTCGGCGTATTCTGCGGGCATTAAATACGACATGGGCTACTTCTCTTGGCCGTCTATTGAATGGTCGCTAAAGAAACTGCCATGGCCATCAAGCGTGAGAAGCGAACCGTACAATTCGGGACGACGGTCTCGAAATAGTCCCCACGATGTGCGTAATTGTGCGAGATTGTCGCGGTCAAATTCTGCAATCAGTACTTCTTCTTGATCGCGCGATGCTTCTGCAACCAAGGCTCCGGTGTTGTCGGCAATGAAAGAACTTCCATAGAAAGTGATGTCATTGCCGATTCCTGCTTCATGACCAATTCGATTTGCCGCTACAACAGGCATCAGGTTCGCACCTGCGTGACCCTGCATCACTCGTTGCCAGTGACGTGAAGAATCCCACGATGGATCTGGCGGTTCGCTCCCGATTGCAGTGGGATACAGCAAGCACTCGGCACCCTGCAACGCCATTGCTCGGGCTGCTTCGGGAAACCATTGGTCCCAACAAATACCAACACCAACGCGACCGTGCCGTGTATTCCACACTTTGAATCCGGTATCTCCTGGGCTGAAGTAGTACTTCTCCGTATAGCCAGGACCGTCTGGAATATGGCTCTTACGGTAGATACCCATACGAGTTCCGTCGGCATCAATCATGACCACCGTGTTGAACAAAGCATTTCCAGCCCGCTCGTACACACTGAGTGGAAGAACAATGTTTAATTCGCGAGCAACGTCTTGAAAATGAGAGATGGTGTTGTTGTCATCGAGAGCAACTGCGCGTGCCTGATGTTGAGGCAATTGATCTTTGCAAAAGTAGTGACCTTCGAACAGTTCAGGAATGAGGATTATTCGCGCACCTCGTGACGCGGCTTCACGAACCAAACGTTCTGCTCGAGCGACATTGTCGGCCACATCGTCGGACATGTGCATTTGTATTGCACCCAAAGAAAGTTTCACGTCTCCACTCTACGGACATGAAATTTCCCGCATCCTGTGAAACAATCCCTATATGGCTCTTGCGGTAAAACAATCCGAAAAATCACGCCAAACGGACCTCAAAGTTGCCCAAAGTGCTGCTCGCGCCGTACGCACCGTGGGTGTCGACCAAATGGCTCTCACGCGTGTTGCCGCTGACGCGGGTTTTTCCAGCGGTGCGATTTACGCCCGATGCGATGACCGTTCTGAGCTAGTAGTCCTCTCGTGGGAAAAGAGCTTTTGGCCGATGCTGTCGGACATGATCTCGTTGCTCATTGATGCAGTCGTAGAAAAAGATGAAGCCAAGTTGGCCCGTGTTTCAGAACTCTTCAGCGTCGCCAGTGCAGCCGACGCCGTTCCTGACATCGGAAGCGCGATGGAAGTAATTGTTGCCTCACGTCGCGACGAGGTGATTGCCGAAGTAGTCCAGCGAGATATCAACGGATTACTCGATGACCGTGGTGTTGGCCCATCGACCGATGGCGCTTCTCGTCAGGCCGTGGTCAGCGCCATCTGCACCTTGTTCGGTGCATCAATTCTGAACTCCGTGTTCCCGGGGGTATCAAGCGACACGCCCAGTATCGACCCCACCGATCTACTTGAAACATTCACCCGCGCCTTACAAACACCTGTGAAACCAGCTCGCGCACACTCGCCGTTGCCTGAAACGACACCGTATGTTTTTCCTTCCACCAACGATGAAATAAGGGATGCTCTCATTGCCGCCAGTGAATATGTGATTGCACGTTCAGGCATACACCGCGCAACCGTGTCCCGAATTGCGCGTCGAGCCGGAGTCAGCGTTGGCGCAATTTACGGCTTGTACGAAAACAAAGAATCTTTAGTTTCTGATTGTCTTGAAGTGCTCTTTCCACCTCAATCTCGACGTGAAGCAGCCGAATGGGCCACAGTGTTTACTTCAACTGATCAGCGCTCCGCAGTAACGGACATCTTGGCCAACTACATGTCGCCGTCTTTTGAACAATGGCGACGCTTCCGACTTGAAAGCCTCATCGCGGCACGCCACTCCATGCCCATTGCATTGCAATTGGCCGCATACGCATCGCAAACCCGCAGCGCATTATTGAAGGCAGCCGCAAAGGCCCCCGACACAGCAAGTATTCGCCCATCAAACGGTCTCGCGGCTCGTTCATCCGTTCTCGGACTCTCAATTTTCGAAATTGTTGACCCCACTATTCGTCAACTTGACTGGCGTTGGATTCCGCTTCCCGCATAGTCATGGTTCTATGGTGGGCACATGCTCACCGAACTCGCAGCTCAAGTCCGTTCTGGCGCCATCAACCCCGTTGACTTAGTGAACGAAAGTTTGCGGCGCATCGAGGCGCACAAGGACCTCAACGCGGTAGTGGCTGTGTACGCCGAAGAAGCATTGGCCGAAGCTGCAAATCATTCACGAACCGGTGCAATGGCTGGCTTACCTCTCCTTGTGAAAGACATGGCTCGGGTGAAAGGTCACATCACCGCTGCTGGTTCGTTGTTGTATGCGAACGGCCCAGTGGACGATGTTGACGACACCGTCGTTCATCGACTGCGCGCCGAAGGGGCCATTGTTATTGGCCGTACCAATAGCCCTGAATTTGGTGCCACTGCTTACACATCAAACACATTGCACGGCACAACTCGAAATCCGTGGAATCTTGAGAAATCACCTGGCGGATCCAGCGGTGGTTCTGCTGCCGCACTTGCTGCTGGCCTCACTCCTCTTGCCACTACATCCGATGGTGGCGGCAGTGTTCGTGGCCCTGCTTCATGTTCGGGTTTAGTGGGATACAAGCCATCAATGGGAGCCATTGGTCGAAACGTTCTTCCACGATGGATTGAGTTTTCTACTCAAGGTGCGTCGGGCAGCACTGTTGCCGACGTCTGCTACGAAGCCAATGTCACTGTCGGTGCGGCACGCGGTGACTTTTTGTCGGTTCCTCGCGATGGGATTGATTTGTCGTTGACAACTCCAACAAAAGTGTTGGCGGTTCGCACATTTCGCACCGATGTTGACCCGGACATCGAAGCGAATTTTGAAAAGACTCTTGATGCGATTGCTGCAAGTGGCATTGAAGTACAACGCATCGAATCACCCACCAATAACGACACGTTCTGGGGTTGGTTCACCATTTCCACCGCTGAACTTCTGCAGAGTTTGCGCCACGAAGAGCACCGTTGGGATCAGTTGAACGACTACGTATTGGCTCAACTCAAATTTGGTGAACGAGTCACCATTGACCAATACATCGCGGCTCAACGTTTGCGCCACGAAGTATCGGCGCGCTTTGATGATTTGCTGGTGGGAAACACGGTCATTGTCACCCCGACGTGTAATGCACGTGTATGGCCCGCCGAAGGACCACTCCCTGTTCGCGCAGGAAACACCGATGACGTCGTGGGCTCGATGAACACGGTCGATAGCAACTTCACTGGCCATCCAGCAGTGAGCGTGCCAATGGGTCTCGATGACAACGGAGTCCCATGCGGATTTCAAATCGTTGCACCTCGATTCCGCGATGGTCTTGCCCTTGGATTGGCCGCGCACCTTGAGACGATTCAGCCATGGCCACTTGTAGCGCCCGGTTACACACAGTATGGATTGGCGTCATAACCGACATCACTTTGAGCAGGTGCGTCACTAGCGTGGTCGCATCGCAGTGCGATGTCTATGAAGTTTCTCGTTGCGCTTTCCCTCATATGTGCCACGGCATTCGGTGCCGTGGCTCGTGCTGATACTCCACCTAGTGCTTTTGTCGGCCCCGGATTGGTCGCAACGCCTGTTCTCTCCGCAGTCGCAGCCGGTGAAGCCCACACGTGTGTTGTGCGCAATCAAATTGTGTGGTGCACGGGCGCCAATGCGGCTGGCCAATTGGGACTCGGCACATTTACGCGACATACAGCATTCGCCGAATCATTGATGGCAGATGTAACGCAGGTAGCGGCGGGAGGCAACACAACATGCGCCACAAAGCGTGACGAAACATTGTGGTGTTGGGGATCAATAGACACGGGCTTCAATACTGACGGAAACATCATTCGCACGAACGTTGCGGTACCAACTCAGATTCCGCTCAGCTTGGTGAAACACGTTGCTGTCGGGCCATACCACTCATGTGCATTACAAATAGACGGGACTGCCTGGTGTTGGGGCAAGAATCGATACGGACAACTAGGAAACGGCACGAAGAACGACAGTGCACTTCCCGTTGCCATTGGTCAGCACAACTTCATTGACATTGCGGTGGGTACCGACCATACCTGTGCAATTGATACCGATCATGCGGTGTGGTGTTGGGGAGTCAACGCGCAACACCGACTTGGCCTGAGCGGCAACAAAGCCAAACTTTTTCCGACACGCGTCAACAAAATCAATGGCTTGTCCATTGCGACCGGTGACGCTTTCACATGCGTCATCACTACTTCCCACAAAGTGCAATGCTTTGGTCGCAACAACTACGGTCAACTCGGAACAACCGCCGGTACTCCACGCACAACTCCGTCCACTGTTTCAATCAAGAACCCCGTTGCTCTGAATGCGGGCCGCGAATACGCGTGTGCCATAACTCAAGCAGCCACCACTTGGTGTTGGGGTCGCAACAGGTATGGCCAATTGGCAAATGGTTCAAACGTTGCGAAGTGGAAACCCCAGAAGGTCATCACCTCTTTGCCCATGGGCCCTATTTCCTTCATGGCGACAGGAGCCTCACACGTGTGCGGCATCAATACAACCAGTTCTGCCATGTGGTGCTGGGGTCTTGGGTCTTCGGGTCAATTGGGTGATAGCGCAAGTTCGAATCGACCTCGAGGAACCATCGCGTGGCAGAACGGTGTGCAACTGAACTCAATCGGCACGGATTCAACTGCACGACTTGTTGTGACTGGTGACATCTCATGCGATGAAGAACGTCGAGTCACATATGGAGTGGGTGCGCTTGGTTCTCAATGCGGTACCGAAGCCACCGCTACCTTGGCAGAGTTGCTCAATCCCGATGCTGTCCTTGCACTGGGCGATCTTCAATACGAAGGAGCATCCTCCAGCGACTTCAAACAGTTCTACGACCCGACATGGGGTCGACTCAAAGCGAAGACGTACCCAGTTCGCGGTAACCATGAATACGTCACCAATGCGGCCGCCGGATACGTGGATTACTTTGGTCCACTCTCACCTTCGTATTGGACAACAAACGCTGGAAGCTGGCGAATCATCGCCGTTGATTCCTGGTGTCAAGGGCTCCTCTATGCCGGATGCTCGACAACCTCGCCACAAACGGTGTGGTTGACGAAGCAACTCCAGCGAGCCCACGAAGAAGGTCGATGTTCGTTAGTGGTGATGCACCACCCGTTCGTGTCAAGCGGGCCCAATGCAACCCCAACTACTCAATATCTGTGGAAGGCCGCAGTCGATGGTGGCGCTGACCTGGTGATGACGGGCCATGATCACCACTACGAACGCTTCGCTCCACTCACCGATACTGGTGCAGTGGCTACGAGCGGAGGAACTCCTCTCATCATTGCTGGGCTGGGCGGTGCGCCCACCTATGCACTGCGCGAAACTGCACCGGGCAGTCAAGCGACCGACAATCGTGAACACGGGGTTGTGTCACTCACGTTGACTCCGTTGGGTTACACATCGGAATTCGTGAGTGCCGTCGACGGCTTACGTTCAGATAGCTATACAGGAACCTGTACCCCGTAATTTTTTAATCAAACTGTGGAGTCAGTGCCACTTTGCCTGCCACCTTGCGATTCTGAAGATCTTGCATCGCCTGCACTGCTTGTGACATGGGATATGCAACTGGTTCAACCGGGTGCAGATTGCCTTGGGTAATTTCTCCGAGCACCTCTACGAGCATTTGTGCATTGGCTTCGTAGTTCTTCAACATCCACGCACCCCAGTCGACACCGACAACAGTGCGATTCGTTAACAAAATATGGTTCGCAGGCAACTGGGGTATGCCAGCTACAAATCCAACAACCAGATATTGACCACCAGGGGCAAGCGCTCTCAAACATTGTGCAGCAAGGTCTCCACCCACTGGGTCGTACACCACATCGAGCTTGCCTTCAGACAGTTCTCGCGCACGCACCTTGACATCTTCTTTCAGAACATCGATGGTGGCGAATGCGCCTTGTTTCATCGCTAGATCCCGCTTTTCCT
>CAYSPE010000009.1:0-40556 GCA_964432845.1 uncultured Bifidobacterium sp. | reverse complement strand
CGCACGTTTTCGCCGCCGCCCATCCAGTCCTTTACGGCTGCTCGACCGTTGTTGCTCCATTCGCGAGGTAACTGCAACGGATTTCCGCCCACGTGGAACACCAATGGAATTTGTGCTTCCTGCAACAACGCCCAAATGGGGTTGTAATCAACATGCGTAGGTGAACGATCGCCGGCAAGACGATGAGGAATCCACATGGACTCCAATCCGTTGTCAATGCTCCACTTCACTTCTGCGAGTGCGAGCTCGGGGTTTTCCAATGGGATGGCAGCAACACCCATCATGCGCTTGTCAACCGAGCAGAAATCTGCCATGTGTCGGTTGTGTGCGCGAGCACCGCCGTAGCGAACTTTGTCATCAATTTTCTTGCTGGGAGAAAACGGCATGTGCAAGCTGTGTGTTGCAAACACAATTTGCTTCTTGAAACCCAACATGTCGTTGGCAATAACGCGATCATGCTTGTCGAAGGCGCCGAGTGATTGAATCTCTTTCACTTCTTGAATCATCTTGTCGCCCATGGCCATGAGCTTTTGCTTATGAGCCTCGGAGTGTTGCGAATTGTTCTCAACGATGACGGCTACTTCTTCATCGGTTACCAATGAACGTCCGTAGTCGACAAGTGGCAGCAAGTCGCGCACATCGGGGTCGGCATACTTCTTCAGGAAGTCGGGCAACTCCATGATGTGAGTGTCGGCATCGAATAGAACACGGTCGCCTGCATAGGTCATGACAAATCCCCCTCATTGGGCCACCCCCGTGGCCATATGGCGAAAGTACCAGCCCCAGCCGAGATATCCACAAGCGTTCCAGTTGTCCAAACCGCTCGTAAGGGAAACTAACTTGAGGACATGTTCCGTCGGACAGTCCTTGCCTTTTCGTTCCTTGCATCGACCACCCTCGCGATGTCAATGGCCAGCGTGCCCGCTGCAGCAGCGAGTGTTGGAACAGGTGCATGTTCATCCACGGTTGACAATGCAGCGGGCGTTACTGCAGCCATTGGTTCTGGTTCAACGTGCATCATCGAATTCGCGACCGCACCAACCTCGCCCACCACAAGTCAACAATTCGCATCGCGCACGTGGACGGTTCCATCGGGAATCAACGCAGTTGATGTGCTTGTAGTCGCCGGTGGCGGTGGCGGTGGAATGTCAAACGGAAGCACACCTACTGGTGGAGGAGGCGGTGGCGGTGGCATTGTTCTCGCCACCAACTACTCGGTGACGCCAGGTGCTTCGATCACGGTGAAGTCTGGCTACGGCGGCCAAGGAGGCAACTGTTCTCCCGGTGCACCAGGTGGAAACTCATCGTTCGGAAGTCTTGTGGCAGCAGGTGGCGGATTCGGTGGCGGGTGTGGACCTGCATATGGCGGACCAGGTGGAAGCGCTGGTGGTGCGCACTGGGGTCAACCGCAAGGAACTGCAGGTCAATCAACATTGGGCACTGCATCAAATGGTTCGAACGTCACGGTGTACGGCGGCGATGGAGGAAAGAGTTACCCGCACGGAGTTTCGGGTGATGCAGTTTCCGCTGGTGGCGGTGGTGGTGGTGGCGCTACAACAAATGGAGGTGACGCAACACAACCAGGCGCCAATAGTTCAAGCGGTGTTGGCGGAAACGGCGGTGAGGGCCTTGCTAACAACTGGCGAACAGGTACTGACATTGTGTACGGCTCCGGCGGTGGCGGACAAGCACGCGCAGTGCAAGGCATTGGAGGCACGAACGGCGGAACGGCAAGTGGCACGAATAGCGCCGGTGGCACAGGAATTGACGCAGTTGATGAAACAGGCGCCGGTGGCGGTGGTGGATATCGCCAAGGTGGAGGTCGAGCAGGCGATGGCGGTTCAGGAATTGTGATTGTTCGTTACTACGTGGACTCTGCTCCAACGAATTCAATTTCACCTGCGATTAATGGAACCACCACCAATGGTCAAACTCTTACCGCAATACGCGGCACATGGCAGGGCTACCCAACTCCCGCGTATTCATATCAATGGAAGCGCGCATCAAGTTCAGGTGGGGCATACACCAATATTTCTGGTGCGAATTCACTCACGTACACACTCACAGACGATGACATCAACCAGTACCTCAAGTTTTCAGTTACTGCAACAAACTCATCTGGTTCGACTACTGCATCAAGTGCAGCAACGGCACAAATTGTTGACATGGTTCGTCCAACCACAACGACGTCAACAACAAGCACAACAGTTGCTCTAGTAATAGATGTGCAAGCGCCTGCCACAACGGTTGTCAGCGCCGCACAAACAAAAACCGCGACAACACTTGCAACCTCCTCTGGCGCCCAAAAGTCTGTTGCTTCGGTAACCACCACTACTTCCCCGTCTACATCCAGCACCTCCACACTTCCCGCACCACGAGTGCAATCAGTGCGTACTGGCGAGGCGGCAGCTGAAGTGGACGGCGAGAGTACACCTGCTGCAGTGCAACGTGTGAATAACCAACTTGTTGTGAGCGTGGGTGAACTCAGCGCCACTATTGGTGGATTGAAAAATGATGGCTCCGTACAGCCGCTCGACGCGGATGGAAATGTTCGTCTCCATGCCGGTGATGCAATTCAGATCAAAGTTGCTGGCTTCAAACCCAAGTCAACTGTTGAGGCGTGGTTGTTCTCAACTCCCATTCACATTGGAACAGCAGTAGTTGCAGCTGATGGAACAGTCTCCAGCAAATTCATCATTCCGCGTGCAGTTCCAAACGGAGCACATCGCATCGCAATTGTTGCTCACACACAAAATGGCAAGAAAGCCACGTTGACTGTCGGTGTGATGGTGGGCGAATGGGCCAAGGAAAAGAACATCGCTTTGTGGCTCATTGTTCTCCCGATTGTTGCCGCAATTGTTGGTGCACTTACACTGCCTGCCACCCGCCGACGTCGACTTCAAAAGAAGTCTGCGAGCGCGTAACTCTCTGGCAACCCGCCAGACACTCATGCCCGCTAGAAATAAGGCATGAGAATTCTGGTGACGAACGACGATGGCATTGACTCCGTAGGACTTCATGTATTGGCACGGGCAATGCGTCCGTTTGGCGAGGTGGTCATCGCCGCACCCGATCAGGAATATTCAGGTGCAGGCGCGGCTATTGGCGCGTTGCATCTCATTCAACCAGAAGTGCACCAACGAACTGTTGAGGGCATTGATACAGCGTGGGCCATTAGTGGTCCTCCGGCATTGTGCGTGTTTTTTGCACGCCTTGGCCTCTATGGCAAGCCATTCGATTTGGTGGTGTCGGGCATCAACCCTGGCGCCAACGTGGGGCGATCGGTGTACCACTCGGGCACAGTGGGTGCTGCAATCACGGCGCGCAATGGTGGAATTTCAGGAATCGCGGTGAGTCAGGCAGTGACCGGATTCGGTGTGGAAGGTCAGGGCTGGGACGACGCAGTAAAAGGTCAGAAGTGGCATTCTGCTGCCGACGTTGCCGCAAAAGTAGTGGAAGGTTTTCTCGCCAATCGTCCACCTGAGCCAGTTGCACTCAATGTGAACGTACCCAATCTCGAAGTTGCTGAGATGAAGGGTTGGCGACGTACCGAAGTGGGACACATTGTTACTCGTGCCATGTCACAAGCGATTCTTGAACCCAAAGAAGGTCATCACGGTTCGTACTACGTGCGAATGGAATATGGCGACCCCATGCCAATGCCCGACCACACCGATGGTGGCGCAGTGGAAAACGGCGAAGTGTCTATTACGTATTTGAGCCGATTCCAAGATGTGCCTCACCACGGAACCGAAGAGATTCACGGCGCGCTCAGCGATCTTGTGGGACCACAAAACAATCTCTATTCATAAGCAACATTCACAGTTCGCACTACGGTCATTGCCATGACCGATTGGGCTGATCTCACACGCCGCGCTTCTTTTGCGTCTCACCAATTCTTAGGTTGGATTTTCTGGGACGAACGCGCAAAGAATGCACTCGCAGAACTAGGCGTACCCGACGGCATGGGCCACTACATCACCAATAGAGGTGCTCCCCTTGCAATGGCCGGCCCCGAAGCGTTGTATGCAGCCTTCTACACCATTAAGCGTGAGTTCATTCACTTCGCCATCGACCATGCAGCACCTCACATTTCCAATTGGCACGATGTAACAGTCGCACGAGATGCGGTGATTCGCATTGGCATCAACGAAATGACTCCCGAGATTGTGGAACCATTCGGCGCACTTGCCCCCGAACTATGGAAAGTGGTTGATTCAATTCCTGTTGCTGGTCGAGTGTTGTTCGCTGCGCACAAAATGTGGCCACGACCAGATGATGCGTTGATGAGCGCATGGAATGCGTTGAATTGCATCCGTGAATGGCGAGGTGACACACACTTTGCAATTTTGGTGAACGACAACATAGGCGTGGTGGAAGCAGGTTTGTTACACGATGCATGGATGGGATATCCCAAAGAATGGATCCCTCGCAGCCGCGGTGCCGACGATGCAGAAATCGAAAAGGCACTTGCCAACCTAGATACTCGCGGATTCGTTACGAACGGCGTAGTGAATGATGCTGGCGTTGAATACCGTCAAGAACTCGAACGTCGTACGGATGCGCTGTGTGAAATTCCGTGGCGCGCGTTCGGAGAAGAAAACACCAACACTCTGCTCAACATTTTGGAGCCAGTAGGTGCTCGATATGTTCGTCATATTGATGAAATAGCTGGCGAAAATTGGATGCCAGCGGCGCGACCTCGACGCCGTTGATTCATCGTGAAATATTGAGCCACAATCCGTGGTTAACTACGGCATGGCTCGATACGTAGCAACTGTTCCTTCTTCCAAATCCGCCGACGAAGCGTTCTCCTATATGAGCGATATGCGCAATTTCGGTGAATGGGATCGCGGCATCAAGAAAGTGGAACAAGTAAAAGGCGATGGCCCCGGTTTAGGCGCTGTATGCGACATCACTGTTCGGGGTGCGGGAGGCACATCAGATGTTCTGCGATATGAAACATTGGAATTTGATGCACCACGAAATGTTTTGTTGAAAGGACAAAACAATAAGTTCGTGTCTATTGACCGCATCACTGTTACCCCAACGGCTACCGGGTGCGATGTTACGTACGATGCAACACTTACTGCTCGAGGTATTTACTTCTTCATGAACATTGCATTGGCGCGAGTGTTCAACAAAGTGGGCGACGCCGCCATCGCCGGCTTACGCAAAAAATTGGCGTAGTTAGGGACAACCGAGCCCGTGCAGATTTGCACATTCACGGCATAGCCACGCCTTGCCTTCGGTGGTACTCCAAGCGGTAGCGAATGGTGAACCGCACGACATGCATTCATGTTGTTCTTTCTTGATGGGACCCACTTCGTATACCGGGCCCTTCTCGTCATTCACGTCGTCAATGTTATTTCAGCGAGAACGCGTTGCGATTGTTTCCGCGATTTTCGTGAGTTCTTCTGCGCTTGACGCAACGCCGGCTACATAGCGGTCGGGGCGCACCACTAAGGCATACGAATCGCCAATAGCATCTGGCGCAATCACATTGATTGCCTGCAATTGCTGCAGTTCTATTGGCAACTCAATAGGTAATGCAGACACAACGGCAAACGATGCACCATTGGTTGATACAGCTTTCGATACTTCAGGGTGATACCAAAATTGGTGACCCACACGTGGATCTTCACCATGCACCAACCCCGACTCAATGTGTGGCGCGGGACGAGTACCGCCGTACCCACTTTCCACGTCAACACCATGACTCACTCGACCTGCGAGTTGATCAATGAGACGTCCCATGTCAACGGCGTGCGCAATAGTGCTGCGCACATGTGGCGCCCGCTCCTCGGAGTACGTACCGAGCACGCGATCACTCATGAGGCCCCGCTTCACGAATGCCAATTTCCACGCAATGTTGAGTGCATCACGCATGCCTGAATTGAGGCCTTGGCCGGCAAATGGCGGGGTTTGATGCGCAGAGTCGCCCGCCAAGAAAACATTGCCCTTTTGCATTTCGGGGGCAACAACAGCGTGAAAGCGATACACAGCGGAACGAACAAGCCGCGCCTGCGTTGGTTGAACCATCCCAGACAGCAGGCTCCACAAACCGTCGTCGGTGTTCAAGAGTGATGCGTCTTCATGTTCTTGCACCTGAAATTCCCAACGGCGAAACCGTCGCACGCCTTTTACGTATGTGAAAGGGCGGTCGGTGTTGCAGTACTGACGAACACCAAGTGGTAAGTCGACCTGGGCGTCTTCATTGAGTTCAATGTCAACAACAAGCCACTCCTGATCGAAGCGCAAGTCTTCCAAAGTCATGCCAAGGCTCTTGCGAGTCCAACTAGAAGCACCGTCGCACGCCACATACCAACGGGACTGCACCATTTCACCGTTGTCGAGTGTGGTGACCACATGATCCCCATGGTCAATCACGGCAGCTGCAGTGCGGCCCCACTTCGCTACAGATCCGCGTCGTTCTGCCTCGGCACGCAACATGGTGTCGAGCTCGGGTTGATAATGCACCACTACTGGTGGCACTCCTTGAAGTCCGAGTGCTGGCACATCGGAGCCAATCACCACTTCTCCGTTGGGCCCGAGAAAGTCGGCACGTTCGAGCAGTTCAGTGTTGTTTTGAATCCAGTCACCCATGCCGTGGTCGTAACACGCACGCATAATTTCATCGTCCATCACAATGGCTCGCGGTAACTGATATGGCGCAAGGTCTCGGTCCACCACAACGTTGGAGACACCCATATCGTTCAAAACGGTGGCAAGAAAACATCCAACGGGACCGCCGCCCAAGATCATGACATCGGTGACAATCATTTCACTAGGTCTCTCATCGCATCTTTTTGCATCGCGCGTGCAGCATTTCGCAGAGCATCTTGTTCTTCAATTGTGTTGGCGTCTGTGACAGCAAAAATGAAGGGCTCTAGTGCTGCCCATCCCATTTCCATGGCCATTCCAAGACCCAAACGTGCTTTCAACTCAAGCGACGGTTCTTCGCCACCTTCCACCGATGCGAGATGCAAGAGAGCATTTCTCGGCACACTGACACCTTCTTCAATTTCAATACGTGCAAGCGAAAGCTCATCATCAAGCACCGATCGAACAATGGCGCGCAAATACGCCGGGTCATTCACCAACGCTTGTGCTGCCGGCACGGGGCTGCCGTGTGCTTTCTCTGCCGCATAACGGGCATGTTCTTGCACCAATCGAGTCATGGCTGCACGAAGTAATGCGTCTTTCCCACCGAAGTAGTGATGTACAAGTCCGTGATTTACTCCGGCTCGTTCGGCGATCATCCGAACACTCACCGTGCGCGGACCCACCTCACCGAGCAATTGCGACGCAGCAACGATGAGTCGCTCTTCACTGTCAGCGCGATTGCGCGCGGAACGTTCCGACGCGTTTGTCATTGTCCGGCTGTGGCGTAGTCAACAAGTTCAGAAACAGATGCTCCCGACTTACGACGCGCAATGAGTGCATCAAAATCCACATTGATACCGATGGGGTTTGCGGCAAACAATGGTCCAGCCATGAATTCATCGGCTTCTTCCATGGTGAGTGAATCCACTTGTGTCTCCACTTGGTTGCCATCGGGGTCGCGGTAGTACGCAGACAAAGTCATTCCGTGATTGATGGTCCAGTACGGATGAATTCCTTTGGCTTTCATTCGTTCGTATTGACCAAAGAGATCGTCGAGAGTTTCGTACGTGAACGCAAAATGTTCCACGCCACGCGCGGAGGGGTTGCCATTTTCCAGATTCGGAATGTTCGCAATGGCAATGCGGTGATGTTCGTCGTCATATGAAAGAAATGAGATGAAATCGTTGCCGTGTCGAATGTCGGCCTCGAGGAAATCGAGCCACCAGCTCACCATTTCCTTGTATTGATTGGTCTTGAACACAATGTGGGCAAATTTGATGGGCCGAGCCATGGCAATCCTCCGTATTAGTCAAATGACTAATAGCGACTATAGTGCCCTCTATGACATTTCGCTTTGCCTCAAAGAACGGTCGCGCTCAATTGGTGGTCGGCCCCAACAACGCATTGGTCGACCTGGCCGAAGCCAGCAACGGAAAGTTCTCTTCCGAACCCATTGAGGCATACCGCCGGTGGGCCGAGGTGCGCGCGTTTGCTGCCACCGTCACCGATGCGGGCACGCCATGTGATGTGAACGAACTTGATGCACCATCACCGTGGCCATTGCAGGTGTTTGGAATTGGCCTCAACTACCGCAAGCACGCCGAAGAAAGCGGCGCTCAAATTCCAAAGACTCCCCTCACCTTCACCAAGTTTTCTTCATCAGTGGCACATGGCAATGCAGACGTACCCATCTATGGCGAATCTGTGGACTGGGAAGTGGAATTAGTTGTAGTAATCGCAGAAGGCGGTCGCGATATTGCAAAAGACAACGCATGGAACCACGTCGCCGGTATCTGCGTTGGTCAAGACATTTCTGATCGCGCCCTGCAGATGGCCACCATGCCACCACAGTTCAACCTGGGAAAGAGCCGCAAGAACTACTCGCCATTTGGACCTTGGTTGATCGATGCGCAAGATATTGCAAACCGTGATGCATTGCACATGACATGCACGTTGAACGGCGAAGTGGTGCAAGACACGCTCACCGACGATCTCATCTTCAATGTGTCTGACATCATTTCGTATCTCTCTACCATCGTGCAGTTGTTGCCCGGCGATGTCATTTACACAGGCACACCAGGCGGTGTGGGTATGGCACGCAAGCCGCCCATGTTCTTGAAGCCCGGAGATGTGCTGGTGTCAACCATTGACGGAATCGGCACCACAACCAACCGCTGCGTTCAGGGTTAAGCAATTCGCTGCAGCAACATTGCTGCCAGCAAGATTCCTGAAGGTGACCATGCAATGGTCCGCGGCCAGTTGGTCACTACTAGTTCGTGGCCAATTGTGCTTGTGGGATTTTCAGCCATGCGCGCATGACGTGGCACAGACAAAAGAACAGTCGACAACAATGCGATTCCGACGCATGCCGCACTCACCCATGGCATCCATTGGTCAACGCCAACAGGAACCCACTTCAACAATGCCAGTGAGGCAAACCCTTGCACCGCCATTGGCGCCATCACCACCCACGCAGTACGACGCTGATGAACCACAGCTACCGACTGCGCGGCTTCAACGGGCACAACGGCAAGCAGTGGATAGTGAACAACTTGGACGAACCAAATGAGCCCCACCATCGTCCATGAAGCAATCACATCGAGAAGTAGAACCACATCAGCCATAGGCGAACCGTATCCGACGACTCGTAGTGAGATTTGCATTCATTCCACGGAGAACTAAGGTTCAAGAACGTTGTTTCGGGGGAAGCAACGACCAACTTAGGGGGTAATTGCCATGGCAATTGTTGATCTCATTGAATCTGGACTCGGACTCTTGAAGTCCGAAGCAGACATCACGCCGCAGTGGGTGGAAGGCGTACTTCGCGGGAGCAAGTCACTGGAAGACAATGTGTCGGTCACCTCTGTTTCCACTCAGCGCATCGGCGAAGGCGTGGGCATTCTCAGCATTTTGCAACGAGTGACTCCCACGTACTCAGGTGACACCAAGGCGCCGAAAACATTTGTAGTGAAGTACCCCACCGATGATGCAACGCAGCGTTTCACGGCTGATGCGCTTGCTTTCTACATCCGCGAAATCATCTTTTATCGTGACCTTGCACCCGATGCGCCGTTCCGCACCGCAAAGTGTTTTGCCCAAGCAATTGCCGGCGACAACACCGACTTCACCATTGCGATGGAAGACATTGGTGGCTTCCGCGCATTGAATCAGTTGGAAGGAGTCGGACTTGACGAAGCAAAGATCCTTCTTGAAAAGCTTGCTGACTTCCACGCCATGTGGTGGAACAGCCCCAAGCTCGCAGGTATGGGCGACATCTTCCAGCCAGTTTCCAATCCCACATACCATGCAGTCCTTCCTTCAATGTGGACGGGTGGTTGGCAGGCAATGGTGCCGCATGCACGACATCTCATCCCCGACTCCGTTGCAGATATCGAAACACTGTGGGCCGACAAGTGTTCATGGATGCTCGACAACATGATGGCTCCCACCACGATGCTTCATGGCGACTTCCGCGCTGACAACATCATGTTCGACGGCAACGAACCTGCAGTGATCGACTTCCAGATCACTGGTACCGGCTGTGGCATGTACGACGTTGGTTATTTCATCAGCCAATCCATTGCCACCGATGTACGACGTGGACACGACCAAGAATTGGTCAATACCTACCTTGATCGCATCGAGAAGCACGGCATCGATATAGACCGTGCCGAAGCGTGGCGTCAATATCTCGTCGCCATTTGTTTCTGCGTGAACTATGGCGTTACAACGTTCACTGGGTATGAAAATCAGAATGAGCGCGGTCAGTCACTCTTGAAAGAGATGATGTTGCGTGCGCTTCATTGCGTCGTCGATAACGACGCAATTTCCGTTCTTCGCTAGGGCTGTACACACAGCGTCCCGAGGGGCAGAATGGGTGTATGACAGAACATTCACACGATCACGGCCGCGGTGTCTTGCAAGAACTTGCTCCATTGGGGCGTGAATTGCGCGCACTCATTCCGGGTGTGTACGAGGGGTTTGGCCAACTTCACTCCGCCGCATTCGCAGACGGAGCGGTTGACAAGAAAACGAAAGAATTGCTCGCACTTGCCATCGCAATTGCAGTTCGGTGCGACGGATGCATTGCAAGTCATGCACGTGGAGCAGCGCTGAACAATGCGACAGAAGCAGAAGTGGCCGAAACGATTGGTGTGGCTATTGCAATGAGTGGCGGACCTGGCACTGTGTACGGTCCGCGCGCGCTTGCTGCGTTTCGCGAATTTGAAAAGAAGTAGTAGTTACTTCTTAGTGACCGATGGTCTTGTTGAAACGCACAGGGATGGTGCGAGGTCCGCGAACCTGACCGCCAGCCCATGTGACCTCAGCATCGTCACGCAATTCAAAATCAGGAACGCGCGCAAGAAATTCTTCAATGGCAACGCGCATTTCCATACGTGCAAGGTTTGAACCAGCACAACGGTGAATACCTGCGCCGAATGCAACGTGGCGGTTGTGCTCACGGTCGATGATGACTTCATCGGGACGATCAAACTGCTTGGGGTCGCGGTTTGCTGCGGGGAACGCCATAAGCACACGATCGCCTGCGTGCATAGGGCAACCGTTTACTTCAGTGTCCTCAGCAACAATGCGTGCCATGGTGACAGGCGAATATGCGCGAAGGAATTCTTCGACTGCTGATGGGATGAGTTCGGGCTCTTGCACCAAACGTTCACGGTCTTCTTTGTGTGTGGCGAGGTGCCACAAGGATGCACCAATGCCGCTCCATGTGGTGTCGACACCAGCGATCAACAACAGACCACACATACCCAGAATGAGTCCGTCGGGGAATGGTTCACCATCGTGCTCTGCATGCACCAACTCACCAATGAGGTCGTCGGTGCTGCCGGTTGCACGACGCTTCAGGATTTCTCCCATGAAGAAGTCCTGCAGTTCTGCGCGAGTCTTGATGCGCAATTCTGGGTCGGTGAGGCCTGCTTCAAGCGAATTACGTACCCACGTCGTGAATTGATCTTTCATGTTGGTTGGAACACCCAACATGGTGGCGATGACTTGTGCCGGAATTTGCTGTGCGTATTCCACTGCAATGTCGGCTTCTTGCTTGCTAGCGATGACATCCATCAATTCGCGACACCATGCGCGAGTGAACACTTCAAGTTCGTCAACTGCGCGTGGAGCAAATGCAGGAAGAATTTGGCGACGTGTCCATGAGTGCATGGGATTGTCGACAGAAATAGGCGCGGCAGGTGTTGGTCCGTATGCGCCAGAGCCCGGTGCTTCTGCTGGCGGCACCACAATGATTTCGCGCGACGAAAAACGCTCAGGGTCACGTGCGATGTTGGTGACATCTTCGTATGTGGTGGGCAACCATGAACCACCCCAACGGTCGGAATGCGCAATGGGGCAACCCTCGCGCAGGTCATCCCAAATGGGGAACGGGTTCTCGATGTATTCCTTACTGAAGATGTCGTAGTCAGTGGTCCAGTCGATCATTCCGGTCATGATTCCCCCTCAAATCTCGGCGAAGTGCCTGAGGTGAGAATATCTCTCCGATAGGGGTGTGACTACTACCACACCTCTACGATTTAGCCATGTCAAACAGCATTGCCACCGTTGACCCCTCCGAAGTAGGCCTCGACGCCTCTCGCCTGGCCCGAATTGAGACCCACTTCGCCAAATATGTGGAAAGTGGCAAGTTGCCCGGTGTCCACGTGGCAGTGACCCGCGGTGGCAAATTGGCGTACGAAACCAAAATTGGCCACGCAGATGTCGAAGCAAAGAAGCCCATCGCCGACGACACCATTTACCGCATCTATTCCATGACCAAGCCCATCTGTGCGGTGGCCGCCATGATTTTGTGGGAAGAGGGACTCTTCGAACTGCACGACCAGGTGAAGTGGTTCATTCCCTCGTTCGCTGACCAAAAGGTATTCCGTTCAGGCACGCTCACCGCACCTCGTTACGAGCCAGTGTCAGAGCCAATGGAGATGTGGCACCTGTTCACTCACACCGCTGGCATGACATACGGATTCGTCTACGCAAACCCCGTTGACCAGATGTACCGCAATGCCGGATTCGAATGGGGCACTCCGCAGGCCAAAGACCTCGCCGGCGTCATCGACGTTCTTGCCAGCTTGCCTCTCATGTTCCAACCCGGAACAGAGTGGGCGTACTCAATGTCGATTGATGTGTTGGGTCGAGTTGTGGAAGTGCTCTCGGGCATGTCTCTTGGTGAATTCATGAAGAAGCGCATCTTTGAGCCACTCGGTATGAACGACACCGGTTTCTTCTGTCCAGAAGATCAAGCGCACCGCCTTGCGGCGTTGTACGTACCAAACCCAGCCGACAAAAAGATTCTTCGCAGCGATGCGATGGGTGCAGGAGCATTGCGTGCACCGGCCGCTGAGCTGGGCGGCGGCGGTTTGGTATCCACCATGAGCGACTACATCAAGTTCGCAGAAATGTTGCGCGGTGGTGGCCAACTCAACGGTGTCCGCATTCTTGGTCCACGCACGGTGGAACTCATGGGTTCCAACCTGCTGCCCAACAACGCAGATCTCACCGCATTTGGTCGTCCGCTGTTCTCCGAAACAACGTTCGATGGCGTTGGTTTTGGTTTAGGAATGAGCGTCACCCTCGATCCGGCCGCTGCGAAAGTACCCGGTTCGCCTGGCGATTTTGGTTGGGGTGGTGCAGCAAGCACCAACTTCACAGTTGATCCACTGGAAGATATGACCTACACCATCATGACCCAGTTGTTGCCAAGCAGCACTTGGCCAATTCGTAGCCAACTTAAGCAGTTGGTACACCAAGCTTTGGTTGATTAATCACCTTGCGCATCTGCGCACTTAACACCAAGAGCACTGCAAGGCCAGCGCCCACAATCACAAATCCTTGTGCCATGTCGTTGTGCACCCATTCGCTCACCGACATAACGATGCCCGCAACCACACAGATGGCTCCGACCATCAACATCTCTGGCGCCAACAACACCGAGCCTGCAGCGAACATGAGTGCTCCCGTCACAATGGGGAATGGCTCGCCACCATTGATTTCATTGGCCAACATCATGGACCCCGTGAGCACAAACATTGATCCCACTGCGCGTGGAATAAATGGCGCGTGAACTTCTTGTACCCCCAATGTCACCAGCACAATGCCGGCGAACAAAGTGAGTGAGCCGCCAAGCAGGACATTGTCGGTGTCAATGAGTTGTGCAAGAGAAATGGTGAGCGCTGGTATTCCAGCTGTTAACACAACAGTGCCGGCGAAGTTTGTGCGTTGAATGCGCGCGGCACCCCACACCACAGCAACGCTCGACAAAATGACGGCAATCCATTCACCACGCATGTTGGCCCCGTCTAACGCCAATCCGGTTGCTCCTACCGCCGCGCCGACTGCGCCGATTTCGAGAACTTCACTGAAGCGCTTGAGCAACGTTGATCGAGAGGACAACTTCCACGAAGCAAAACCTGCGAGTGCTGACACTGCGTACAGCGCAATGCATACAGACGTTTGAGAAGCGTCTTCGAAGGCAACTGAAATAATGCGAATCACGCCAACGGCAATGATGAGTCCCGCAAGATAAGTGACCAACTCTCGCACGGACACAGAAATTCGCGGTGCATAGGCCAAATCATCTGCTTGCTGTTGCGTAATTGCATTTGTACGAACCAAGTCGTCAAGTAGTTCTTGATGCGTCTTTTGTTGTTCCATGTAAGCAGTGTGACACGGATTAAGGAGTATGTGCGTACCAATCCACAAAGGAACCGATAGATGCTTCTAGCAACGGCGCAATTAAACGGGAATACGACACAGTCATGTGGTTGTCATCGCGGTACACCAATACATTTCCCACAATGGTGGGACATGCCGTATTCGTACAGAACCAATCGTGCACCCACAAAACATTGACACCTTGATTGTGAAAATCGCGCAACATTTCTTCCATGTCGGGGCGATACGCCATTGACAGCGAGGGAGAACACAACTGGACCGCTGTGTAATGGCGACTCAAGCACGTGGGGACGTCTTGACCTGGATACGGCGTATCTTCAACGAGTACTGGAATAATGTTGACGGCCTGCAGTTCTGTTATTGCAGTTTGCAAGGCGGCACGCCACTCTTTTTGCCACATTGGTGTGCGCGTTGTTGCGGAAAGCAATCGATCGAAGTGTGCAATGAATACCACCTGCACACCATCGGCCACCATTTGTTTCATTACATTTTTGCGCCATGGTGCACATTCTGCATACACCTTGCCGAGCACCTTGCTATAGGTAGGAATATCGACGGGTGGGCAACCACGCTTTGTGTACGTGTGAAGCTTCCACCCTCGTGCCTTCGATACTTCTTCGAATGCCGGAAACCATTGCGCTGCGTGCGAGTCACCGAAAAGGGCAACAACTTTGGTGGAATCTTTTGCTCCAAATACACAACTCTTCGGATGTACCGCAGAGAAACTGGCGTGGCAGTTGTTCTTGTAAATAATGGGCTGATCCAACACTGCTTGTTGCAGCGATGGAGTGAGATTGGCGGGCAATCCCGTTGCCAGTGCGGCAGTAGTAATTGCTTCAACAGCACCTGTTGCTGCGGGAAGCACTGGCACCGAAGGCACGGTGGTTGTTGGCGCGCCAACGGGAACGGTGGTGGTGGCAATCAGTGTGGGTGTGGTGGCAATGACCCCAGTAGAGGTTTGTGGCGGATTATTGCGAGCCAACACCGCACTGCCACACACAACACTCAGCAACGAAACCGCAAGTGCAAAAGCACGAAGACCGCGAATGCGAATATTGCGACGCACCGGATTCTCAACAAATCGGAATGACAACTCTGACAACAGCAGCGCCACTACCAAACATGCAAGTCCTTGTGCCACAGAGAGCTCGTGCCCCACAGCAGGGACAGCAACAATCAATATGGGCCAATGCCACAAATATGCTGAATACGAGCGAGATCCCATCCATTGAAAGGGCGCGAAGCGAAGTAGTGCATTCGGCGACCACGGCAACACGTTTCCTCCGCGTAACACCATGGTGGTGGCAACAGCAGGAACAATGGCCCACGGACCAGGAAATGTTGTGCGTTCGCTGAACGACGCCACACACGCGACGATTCCCAACAATCCACCCCATGCCGCAATCGATGTAACTCGCTGCCAGGTTCGCGATACGTGCATAGGAATAACTGCAGTCAAAGCACCGAGCGACAATTCAAAGGCTCGTGTATGTGGCGAAAAGAATGCCCATGGTTGCGAGGAGTTCATCTGCAACATGCAGGCAACGAAAGACCCCACGGTGACCACAGCAGCTGTAACGCCAACGCGCAGGCGGATACGAGACATGCGCGAGGCCCCGAGGCACACCACGGCAAGAAGCAATGGCCACACAATGTAGAACTGCTCCTCCACGGCCAGGCTCCAGTAGTGCTGCAACGGAGATGGCGGCAACGTGGACTGCAGGTAATCCGCCCCCCGGTGAGCAAACACGAAGTTTGAAGAGAACGTGGCCACGCCAAAGAGGTCACTCACGAGCGACCGAATGCGCAAAGGTTCAAGCCATATGTAAGAGGCCACCATGGTGCACACGGCCACCAACGCTGACACGGGCAGCAATCGTCGAATTCGGCGGGAGTAGAACGCCCCCAATGAAATTGACCCCTCCGTATCGCGTTCGGCCACCAATAAAGAGGTGATAAGAAAGCCCGACACCACAAAAAACACGTCGACACCCACGTATCCGCCGGTCAGCCCAGGCACACCGGCGTGAAAAAGAAGCACGGCAAGTACGGCAATGGCGCGGAGTCCCTCAATATCTGTGCGCCTTTGCATCTGTATGAGTATTGCCGAAATGCTGTGGTCTAGGGTTTCTGCATCAGAAAACCACGAAATCTCCAAGGAGAACCCATGGCACGTACATCCCGTCTACTCGCTTCGGTTGCAGCACTTGCAATCGTCGCCTCAGCATGTGGCGGTAGCTCAAGCTCCGACACCACCGCTGCTGCAAACGCAAAGGAAGCCGCCTTCACGCCAGTGCAAGCCGGCAAACTCACCGTTTGCTCAGATGCACCATATGAACCATTCGAATACCAGGCAGAAGACGGTTCATGGACCGGCTTTGACATGGACGTCATGTCAGCCATCGCAAAAGCACAAGGTCTCGCTCTCAACGTGAGCGTGCAGGGATTCGACGGCATCTTGTTGAAGTTGGCCGCCAAGGAATGCGACGTTGTTGCATCGTCAGTCACCATTACAGAAGAGCGCGCAAAGAGCGTTGACTTCAGCAATGGATACTTCGATTCATACCAGTCACTCTTGGTTCGCAATGCAGACAAGGACACCTTGAACTCACTTGCATCGCTCAACGGTAAGACCATTGCGGTGCAGACCGGCACCACTGGTGAATCTTTCGCCAAGGAAAACGCCAAGGGCGCAAAGATCCAGTCATACGACGATGCCACCGCAATGTTCTTGGCACTTGAGTCAAATGAAGTTGACGGAGTGTTGCAGGACCTTCCCATCAACGCATCTCGTGCAGTAAAGCAAGGAACAAGCACCGTGTCGGTCACCTTCTCAGAAGGTCAAACCGCAGAGCAGTATGGCTTCGCAGTAGAAAAGGGCAACGCTGCACTTCTCAAGGTGTTGAACGACACCCTTGCGTCAATGAAGTCAGATGGCACCTACGACACCATCTACGCCAAGTACTTCGGCGCATCTAAGTAATCAGTAGAAACAACTAGAGAACCATGGCCATCAGTAAGCGCAAACGAGCTCAATACATTCGCTTCGGCGTGTATGCACTCAGTGTCGCCCTCGTGGTGGCCGTGGTTCTCCTTGTTGACTGGAAGCGTCTGCAAGACGCAATGTTCCGTTGGAACTTGGTGAAAGATCAATTCCCTGGTCTCATCACCACCGCCGCACGCAACACCATCATCTTCACCATCCTTGGTTTTGCTGGTGGTTTGTTGCTTGGTCTATTTCTTGCACTGTTGCGTTTGTCTCGCGCACGTGCGTACCGCTGGTTTGCCGCTACATACATTGAAATCTTCCGCGGTATCCCTCTGGTGGTCACTCTTCTTATTCTCGGATTCGGTATCCCCATTGCATTCAAGTGGCAATGGCCCAATCCGTACTTGCGCGGCGCAGTACCTTTAGCGCTTGTTGCTGCTGCATACATGGCCGAAACAATTCGAGCCGGCATCCAAGCTGTTCCAAAAGGACAAATGGAAGCGGCTCGCTCATTGGGTATGAGTTACTCACGCGCCATGGCCACCGTCATTATTCCTCAGGCCATGCGCATCATCATTCCGCCGCTCACCAACGAATTCGTGTTGCTTATCAAAGACACGTCGCTTATTTCCATCTTGGGTGTCACCGAAGGGACAATCGACCTTGCGCGATTCGGTCGCAACGGTGTGTTTGATTCAGCAAACTCCACTCCCCTCATCGTCGCCGGTCTCGCATACTTGGTAATGACACTTCCGCTCACACAACTCGTTGCATATTTGGAACGTCGACAGAAGGCATCAGGACGATGAGCACTGAAGCAGTAGTCAGCATTCGCAACCTCAATAAGTCCTTCGGAGACAACCACGTTTTACGTGGCATCGACCTTGAAGTGCAACGTGGTGAGGTGGTGTGCATCATCGGACCATCGGGTTCCGGAAAGAGCACCTTGCTTCGCTGCGTCAACATGCTGGAAACTCCCACCGAAGGAACTGTGGTGGTTCTCGATACCGACCTCACCGACCTCGATTCTGATATCGATGCCGCCCGCACCAAAATTGGCATGGTATTTCAGAGCTTCAATTTGTTCCCGCACATGACCGTTCTTGACAACGTGTGCGTTGCCCAACGCAAAGTTCTGAAGCGTTCAAAAGAAGAAGCGGAAAAGACAGCGCAACAGTTGTTGCAGCGCGTCGGCTTGTCCGAGAAGGCATCGGCATTCCCAGCGCAATTGTCGGGTGGTCAGCAACAGCGTGTTGCCATTGCCCGAGCCCTTGCCATGAATCCGCAGGTCATGTTGTTCGACGAGGCAACAAGTGCACTCGACCCCGAACTGGTGGGTGAAGTATTGAACGTGATGCGCGGTCTGGCTGATGAGGGCATGACCATGCTTGTGGTGACACACGAAATGGGATTCGCCGCCAATGTGGCGTCTCGCGTGGTGTTCATGGACGGCGGGGTCATTGTGGAACAAGGTGCGCCTGCCCAGGTCATCAATTCACCTCGGGAAGAGCGCACGAAGGCGTTTCTTTCCAGTGTGCAGGCGCATTAAACACCCCTTGCGTACTGTCTCGGCTCATGAGTGATCAGCGTGACCGTATTTCTGCGTTACTGGCATTAGCCCAGCATCCCAATACACCTCAACACGAGGCAGAAACTGCGTTGGCCATGGCCTCCAAGCTCATGCAAAAACATGGGCTTACCGAAAGCGACGTTGCAGATGCACGCGCAATGGAAGACACCACGGTGGTCATGGAGAAAGTGCGCGTAGGCGGCAGGTATCGCGTGCGCCGTCTCGGCGTGTTGTACGCCATTGCACTACTGCATTCGTGTTCGTGTTACCGCGAGTTCGACCAAGACGACGAATGTGTGTTGGTCATGTACGGACGCGCGAGCGATATTTTTGCAGCGCGCACGTTGTTTGCAGCTGCCGATGCAATGGGTGCACGTTTACTTCCGCGTGGCGATCGTTCGTATCGCGTGGCGTGGTGGCAAGGTTTTCAAAGCGGCATCACCGAGGCACTCACTACCTCGCGCAAAGAGTTCATCACTGAAACTCCTGGTGCCGGATTAGTTCTCGCCGACCGCATGAAGCGCGCCGACAACGAAAAACGCGCAACCGCACCGCCGTTGCGCACCACCTATTCATACGTGGGCGGTTCGGCCGATGCCTATGGCAGTGGTAAGTCTGCCGGACGCGGATTCAGTAGTGGCGGTCGCTCATTCACCAGTGGCACTCGGGGAGTTCTCGGTTGAGTTCATTACAACCGTTCGTCATGGACGCACAAGAACGGGCACAGCACTACACACGCTGCTCCTCCGAGCAGGCGCTCACCTATGCGTGCGAAGACATCGTGGAACGTGAATTGGGGTCCCGAATTTTTGTCTCTAAAGACATCAACGAATGGGTCGATGCCATATGCCAACGTGAAGATCTTGATACGCCTCACATCGAGGTAGCGCGCGCTACCCCGCGCCTTCAAGCATCTACGCACCTCAATGAGCAGGTCATCTGTATTCGCGGAAAGGAAACCACAGCGGCCACTGTGCTTCACGAACTGGCGCATCTCAGTGTCGGAATACAAGGTCATGGCGTTCTCTTTCGTGACGAATTAGTGCGGCTTTGTCGCGCTCATCTTTCGGTGGAGTATGCGGCCATGTTGTACGGCCTTTTCACTGGCGCGGCGCTTGAAATGTCACCGTGGCCAGCCAGCGCAGCTCGGCGTTGACATTGTTCGGCACAGGCACCAAACTTCCCCCATGCCGAACGCCGACGATCTTTACGCTTTCTTGTCCACCACACGATCCATTCGTCGCATCAGCGATGCACCTGTCGACCAAGAAACTTTGGATCGCATCCTGCAGGCTGCAACGTGGGCCCCCAGCGGAGGCAACCGTCAACCGTGGCGCATGATCGCTGTACGCGACCGCGACATCAAACAACAACTCAGCCGCATTTATTCAGAAGTGTGGGCCGAGTACGTCGAGTTCAACATGAAAAAAGTGGAAGGCATGCCACAGGACATTCAAGATCAGGTGGCAGCCGGGCTTGCAGTGGGTACCGCCATGGCCGCCGGACTCGCCGACATTCCTGTTGTGGTGCTGTTTGTGCATGACCCCAGCGCGCTGTACGTCACTGACGACAAACTGGGTCGTACTCCGGTTGTTGGTGGCGCCTCGCTGTATCCCGCCGTGCAAAATCTGCTGTTGGCCGCGCGTGCCGAAGGATTGGGCGGCGTGCTCACCACATTGCTGTCATCACGTGAACCCGAGGTGCGCGAACTCATCGGATTCCCCGCTGATTGGGGGCTGTACGCCATGGTTCCACTCGGACATCCCAAAGGAAAGCACGGGCCATTGCGTCGTGCTCCGCTCAGCGACATGGTGAAGTATGACCGCTGGAGCTAGTTATCGAGATATTGGCCGTTCACCAGTAGCGAGAAACTGGCGGATATCAAGAATTGCCTGCCGGTCCTGCGCAGTGAACATATGACCGCCTTCGTAGACCGACAATGTGGCGTCAGGAATTCGCTTCACAATTTCTTCTGAGTTCGATACAGGCGCCAAGTCGTCATACGCGCCTGCAGTCACAAACGTGGGGCACGTAATACGCGACAGGCGATCAGCCACGTTGTGGCCGACGCGAGCCTGTAACTGCAGTCGCTCACCTTTCAAAGTGAGTTCTGACTTTTCCACCGCTGCGGCCTCGTGCCGCAAGCGCACCATCTCTGCATCGAAAGGATGCTCGGCCAACCATTCAGGTGTGTATCGACGGTCACTAATAATGAGTGCGCGTGCAGTTCGCTCCTCTGTGGATAACGACGACAGTTCATGCAACGGATATGACGAACCCGCATCACCGCCTGCAGAGGTGCACAACAACACCAAACGTTGCACTCGCGATGGCCATGTGACTGCAAATTCTTGCGCCACCATGCCACCAAAGCTGATACCGACAACCATGCATGAATCCCAACCCACATGATCAAGCAATGCCGCACCATCGGCCGCGTATTGCGCCATTGAGTACGGTCCTTCGGGAACAGAAGTTTTCCCCAGGCCACGTTGGTCGTGAGCAAGCACTTGGCAATTCTTGGCAAGTGCGTTGATGAGTGGCATTGACGTTGCGAGTGTTGCACCTGAACCGTTGAAGAACAGAACACGTGGACCGCTTCCAACAATCTCGTAATGAAGAGTGACGTCAGATAGCTCGCATGTGGACATGTGGAAAGTTTGTCACCGTTACGAGTATCCACCACTCATCGTGCGCCACAAGCCACTCTTTATATCCGTGCAACCAATCGTCGATGAGGTCAAGCGCTCGCTGGCCGAGCATCACGAAGAACTTTCTTGGCGCCAAGTCACCATGCCCGACCTCGATGTTCCGTGGGTGGGCATGAATGTTCCCGCATTGGAAACTGGTGGTCGTCCATGGGTGTGGGAAGTGGTGACACCAGATCAATACGAAGCGTCACCACGATTGCAAGAAGATCCGTTGGTGTTGCCGGTTGCTCACGACACTGTGGTGGCAGAGATCAATCACATTGATCACACTGGCCCGCTCATGCGAATGCAAGTTCCCGTGCGCACCACGCCCGAATCAGTCACTGTGCACACCGGACTCAGTGCAAGCAGCCCGTGGTCGGTTCGTCTACAGGCTGGCTGGACCGCACATGCCTTGGGTACCGCCGCACAATGCTGGATTGACCGCGAGGCCCCTGGAACCGCCCGAATTCATACGCCCGAGCCCTCCATTTCAAGAGACAATCGTTACCAATTGAACCAATCAATGGATATTGAGTCGGGTGCTTTCGACCTTTTGCTTACACTCAAACCCGATGATGCAGCAGTTGTTACTTCCCTTCTTCGGCGCATTCACTCTGCACTCTCGCCCTACCGCTGAACCACTTGTCGCTCTCGGAGCGTTGACATGATCACCACGTACGCCGTGTCGCTCAGTTCGGTTGACCGCACTGAAGCAGACCGAATTGCACTCATTGATCTCATCACCGATTGGCAGATGGAGGCCTATCCGGTTGATGTCAATGATGATGCTCCCACCACATTCACGGTGCGCACGCGACTTGCCAGCAATGACCCCGTGTTTCGCACCACCATTACTGAGAGCACCGCGAAGAGTTCGCACGTTTCCACCACTACCGCCACTGCGTCGCTCATCAATGGCGTGCTCACGTTTGATTTTCGCATCGTCACAACTCCCCGCACAGTCAAGGTGGCGCCGCACCGGATGCCCATGGTGCCACCGCACGTCATCAAATTAATTCGCAACGTGTTGAAGGCAGTTCCAACATTCGATGCTGAGCGTCGCGTAGCCGATGATGTGAGTGTCATCACCACTGAGTTGCAAGGGCAAGACATTGGCTACTTGCGGTTTGTTGAAAAACGCGCATTGCCATTAGTGGTGGAAATCGCAGACATTGGCAGCAACAATCCTCCACTCGTTGCTCGCGGCGTAGGGCCGTTGGTCGGTCTTGTACACATGGTGCACATCACCACAGAAGAAGCGCTCGATGGCTATCTCGACGCGTCGCGACAATCTCTCATCAATCCAGGCACCGTTGTTGTTCACTGGGCCGACAATGGTCAAGAGCCCACCATTCTGCGGTTCCGTGAAATTCCGCCAGCATCTCGCGGACGCGAGATCGAGCATCTTGTTACTTCAATTATCGAAACTGCGGCGCGTTCTATTGCCGCACCGCATGTTCCACCACCTCCGCGCGACATCGACGAAGACCTCTACGAAGTCCCTTCTCGTGAGCTATCCGATGATGCTCGTGCTGATGCAGACACGGCTGCACATATTGAGCAGCTAGAAGCAATGGTGAATGATTTGCAAGGCTCACTCACCGAGGCAGAACGCATCATTGCCGAACAATCGTCGCGCATTGAAATGCGCGACGACCAAGTGAACAAGTTGGTTCTTCAGAAACTGGCTTTGGAATCGCTCGCTGGTGCGCAACCTCAGTTGGAAGATGTCACCACCATGGCGCAAGCCATGGACCTTGCGAAAAGCAAGTTTGAATTTCTGGTATTCCACGATCGCGCCATGGAATCGGGCAAGAAGTTGGAAGGCCCAGAACCAATGTCAATTCTTCGCGATTTGTGGAGGCTCAACAGCGTCGCCAGCAGATGGATGGCAGGAGAAATTTCCGGCACAAGTCTGAAGGCGGTGTGCGCCGAGGCTGGTCTCAACTTCGCCTCTGGTATTTCCGAGAACGCGCGCCAAAAGTTCGAGGAGGATTACCTCATCGACTGGCACGGAGAAAAGGTGCGCGCCGAAGCACACATCAAGCGTGGCAAGAAATCACATTTGGTCCGTATCCACGTGTATTTCGATGCCGAGCGCCAGCAAGTTGTGGTGGCGTACATTGGCCGTCACTTGCGCGACAAGGGCAGCAAGTCATAACTGTGCGCGTCATCGCGCACTCGCCTACCCTTAACAAGTGATGAGCGGAATTCCCTACAAACGCATTATCGGTGGCGTTGTAGTGGCCGCCGTTGCAGTGGTCGGATTCTCTGCAACTCGTTACGTACTTGCTCACCCCAATGAACCTCTGCAGCAAAACATTGCATCGTGGGCGCGCAACAAAGGCCTCGGGCCGTTGGTGGACAAGATGGAAATTTGGTTACACAGCGAGCCTCCCGCTGCTGCTCCTGCAGACACTCTTGCTCTCGATTTTGAAACAGATGACACCGTGCCAATCGATACGTTGCCCCTTGCGCCGGACACCACCGTTGATGCAGGTAGCACCACCAGCACCACCCACTCACAAAATTCAACGCCCACAAAAACAACCATTGGTTCGGGCGGAAAAGCAATAGTGAAGCGTCCTCGCGTTGCCTCAGCATCATGTCCGTCGGTTCCCACCACCACTACCAGCACACTTCCTGGTGAGACCACCAGTACCACCACTACGTCCACTACAACGACAACCACTACAAGCAGCACCCTGCCTGGCGAGACCACCACCACGACAACCACTACAACCACGTTGCCCGCGCGTCCCACAGACGTACTGCCATTCGTCGAACCCGGAATCAAAGGTGAAGGTGAATGGCGAGCCATCGCCCGAGTTCGTACGAAGCCCATCATCTACGCCACATCCATTCGCCCTTTGTGGTGTTACGGATCAGTGGTAGCAACCATGGCTACGTATGACCCCAACAATGTTCACGCAGCATTGTTCAATGGCAACGAAGTGCCAGGCGGCAAGGGATGGCGTAATGGCACCAAAGTGCGAGGGGCTGCGTTGCCATCGCTCATTGCAAGTTTCAACGGTGGCTTCCGATTTGAGCACGAACCAGGTGGATACTTCACCGAGGGCCGCACGGTTCAGAAACTAAAAAAGGGTTACGCCACATTCGCCATTCGAAAAGATGGTTACAGCACAGTGGGCGTGTGGGGTGAAGATCTTCATGATGACGGAACATGGGTTTCATTGCGTCAAAATCTTCCGCCTCTCGTTGACCAAGGAAAATCCTCGTACGCCAGTTACGACAAAGTTGATTGGGGTCAAGACTTCGGCAACAAGGTGTACAACTTCCGTTCGGCTGTATGCGTGCGCACCGACGGACTCATGATGTTTGTGGCCGTAGGCAAAGTGAATATCGGTATGTTGGCCGACACATTGATTGCTCTCGGATGCCAAACAGCAATGGAATTAGACATCAACGGAACCTGGCCGTTCTTTGCCACATATAAAGGATTCGGCACATCTGATCGCGAGGGTAAGACCGTAGATAAGCGCATGGGTGACCCACAACGTCATCTCAATGGCAGCACGAAAGACTTTGTCGCATTGTTTGACCCCGAAACTTTGAAGCCCGGAGCCGTGAAATAGAGCTACGCCAGTTGGTATATACCCAATAGCCGTGGGGCTTCTCCGTCAGCGGTCACTACTACGCCTTCATCAACAAGTTTGCGCAAATGGCTCCACACACTGCGACGTGCCGGACGATGTAATCGCTTATCCACCGACGCATACAGCACTTTCACAATGCCCGGAATGGTGTTATTTCCTGCAGCAATTTGAGCAACAATTTGCCGTTCGCGCTCAATGCGGTGTTCAAGATACGCATGCAAAAACGGTTGAGGATCAGTCACCGGGCCACCGTGAGTGGGCCACAAAATGCTGTCCGTTCGGCCAATCACCTTGCGCATGGAATCGAAATACATGCGCATGTCGCCATCTGGTGGCGATACCACGGTTGTGCTCCACCCCATCACGTGATCGCCAGTAAACAATGCATTTTCCGTATCCATCGCCACGGCCAGATGATTAGAGGTATGACCTGGTGTTGCCACGGCTTGCAATGAGAACTCAGATGTTCTTACGAACCAATCTCCGTCAGAGACAGCAATGTCAGGCGCGAACGCTAGATCAATTGTCTCGCGTTCCTCTTCTTCGTCTTTCTTTTCATCTGGATCATCTTCCGTCGGATCATGATCATCTTCTTCAACAAATCCGTCATATACCTTGTGTGGACCAATGGCGTATCGAGGCGCCTCGGTGTATTCGTGCAGCCACTGCGTCAACGGTGAATGATCTGAATGACAATGAGTAACAACAATGCCCACAACATTGCGGCCATCTAGGGCGGCAATCAGTGCGTCGCGATGCGAATCAAGTTTTGGACCCGGATCAATCACCACTACGTCGTGCGACCCAATGATGTACGTGCCTGTGCCGTGGTAACTGAACTTGGATGGATTCTTTGCAATTACACGTTGGATGAGTGGTGAGACCTGAGTGCACTCAAAATACGGCGCATCATCGATACGAGGGACAAACGGAATAGCCATCTCATTCAACACCTATGGCGCGTACGCCGCCAACAACTTTGCCGTGTCCGTACACCACTTCCGCAACGCTTTCGGGAACTCCAGAAGTGTCAACTCCCAGTCGTCGTAAAGCCGCCAACAATACGGTGGGAGTTGCTCGCGCGGCGCCATCGGAAATTTTCATTGCAATCGCGCGACCATCTTTCATGGATGCCACATACACGGACTCTGCGCCGTCTTTCGCAAACAATCCCGGAATACCGCCCACGATCTTTGTGACGTCACGACCATCTCCGCCCACGATGTAGGGGTAATTAGACATGGCGTTAAACACTTGATTTCCTGCGTCACCTGCATCGCCCACTGCTATCGCACGTGTGGCGCGTGCCAGACCAGTGAGATTCACCACGTGTGCCGGAGCACCACAGCCATCGGTGCCAATTGCGACAGGTGCTTCACCGGTGAGTTCTGTAATGACGTCGGTGATTGCCACTTGAAGTGGATGATCCTGCTGGAGATACGAATCAATATCCCAACCATTGATTGCACACGTGGCAACCATTCCCGAATGCTTTCCACTGCAATTCATTTGCAGTGACGACTTTGGTTTGTCGGCCCTAATTGCCTCGTGCGCTGACTTGGCATGCCATGGATGGCTTGCTGTGTTCGCCAACGCCGCTTCAGTTAACCCAGCGCTCTCCAGAATTTTCAATGCAGTTTCTTGATGCACTGATTCACCGTTGTGGCTCGAACACACCAATGCCAACTGTTCGGCCGGAAGTGAGAGTCCTGCACGCACCATGGCCAGCGCCTGAAATGGTTTCGTGGAAGAGCGCGGGTAAATCGTGACGTTGGGGTCGCCAACCGTAAACGCGATGGAGCCGTCAGAATTCAACGCAACGAGCGCACCAAAGTGGATGCTTTCGTCGACGCCGTTGCGCGACACCATTGCAATGGGTGCGAACTGTTCAGGACGTACTCCGGTCATGCTGGTTCTTCCCATCCGGTTTCCGGTGTGCGTTTCCGTGATCTCTTTGGCTCCACGTGGGTGAGCGGATCAACAATCACTTCATGGCGTTGCCCCAACGACGACACCAACGCCTGCACCATTGCAACCGCAGGTAACGCCAGAATCGCACCCACCGGACCTAGCAATGCACCACCAGCCAACGCTCCGCCAAACGCCAAAGCAGGATGAAGTTCCAATGTTCGTTCAGTCACCTTGGGCGCGATGAGGTAGTTCTCCACCTGTTGATACACCGCGATGAATCCCAATGCAATCAATGCCTTCAGTGGTGAATCAATGAATGTCAACAGCACCGGCAAAAGACCGGCGAGGTACGTACCAATGACGGGCAAGAATTGTGAAACTAGACCTACCCACATCGCCATTGCAATGGGAGCCGGCGAGCCGATGGCTTGCAACGCAATCCAGTGGAAGAATGCCGAAATCACGGCGAGTAACGCACGTGAATATAAGTATCCACCGGTTTTATTGATTGCGAGTTCCCACGTGTCAAGAACTCGGCGTTGACGTTCTGGATTCAAACGTGAACAAATAACTCGACGAAGTCGTGGGCCATCAGCAACTAGGTAAAACGAAAACAACATTCCTGAGAAAATTTTGAACAACCCACCGAGAGCGGCCACCGACAAGTTGAAGACGTTGTCTTGTTGCGAGTTAATGAACTGCTGCACCGGTCCGTTTGGATCTGCAATTCTCTGATTGACAGACGCGGGGTTGATGTGTGAATGAAACGTGTCGTTGATCAGCTTCACCGTGTCATTCACGTAGGTCTCACTGTTGGACAACAAGTCAGCAATCTGTTTGCCAACAATGGTTCCCATCGCCACCAAGAATCCCACAACAATCACCAGTAGTGCCAACAAAATGGCCATGGTGGCGCTTCCACGCTTCCATCCTCGCTTCACCATGCGGTTCACACCGGGTTCCAACGCCAACGCCACAAATAGCGACACCAGCAACAGGAGCATCAGGCTGTTGAGTCGATTGAACGAGAATCGTGCCACCAATGTTCCGATATACCCCAGCCAGAAAACTGCAACAGCTCGTGGCACCCATCGTGGCATCCGGGAATTGGTAGTGGCGTTGGACGTTGTCTCTTCGGTCACAATCGAAGCGTACTTGCCTAAGAAGTATCAGTTCTCATGTGCGAATCACTTTTTGTGCTGGCACGCTATGCGCATGGTTGCACTGCCTTCGGCCCTCTCTGACGGCGTTGAATTAGTGCGCCGTAATGTGGCCGAGGCATTACAACAACGCGTAATCGGCGACAATGCCGAAGAAAAGAGAAACAGCGTCATGTTGGCCCCTGGGCCCCGCTGGTTCGCTGAAGACCGACCCATTCATCAGGTGCATACCGATGCCTCCATGTTTATTGGGGGTATGCGCGCATTGCTGTTGCAGTCACTGCATCCACTGGCAATGGCTGGTGTTGCACAGCACTCCGACTATCGCAACGACCCGTGGGGGCGCTTGCAACGCACCGCAGATTTTCTTGCAGTCACTACATTTGGCCCGGCAGATCAGGCTCAACTCACCATTGATCGCATCAAGGCGGTCCACCGCACCGTGATCGGCACAGCTCGTGATGGTCGTTCGTATTCCGCAGCGGACCCACACTTATTGCGCTGGGTGCACGTGGCAGAGGTCGACAGCTTCTTACGCGCTCACCAAACATATGGTGCGCGACCACTCGCTGCGCACGAAGCCGATGAGTACGTGAAAGACATGTCGGTCATCGCACGTGCACTCGACATTCCTGCACCTCCTACTTCTGTACGCGGACTGCGCGACCAATTGGGCATGTTTCGCAATGAAGTGAAGGCCACGCCAGAAGCACTCGACGTGGCCAAGTATCTGCTTCTCACTCCGCCGCTTGACGCCACGAGTCGAATTCCTTATTCACTGATTTCCGCAGCAGCTGTTGCAACCTTGCCAGTGTGGGCTCGCGCCGAGTTGCGCCTTCCGTATCTTCCGCTCACCGAACAAGCAGTGGTGAAACCGATTGGCAACCTCGTGGCATCCACACTTCGGTGGGTAACAGCTGCGAATGCGCCTACTTCTGTCGATTGAGTTTCTTCAACAAAGAAGACAAGTCGCCATTGTCGCCAATTGATACTGAGTCCAAACCCAACCACGACGCCATTTCGCGCAATTCATCCATCAACTCGCGCACCACAAACGCGACATCAACATCGGCCTCGCTAAACGCACCGTGCGCAAGCAACATTCCGTTTGCTCTATCGGCTTTGAGATCAACTCTGGCTACTATGCGATCACCCACTACAAAAGGCAGCACGTAGTACCCGTACACGCGCTTGGGTGCAGGTGTATAAATCTCGATTCGGTAGTGAAAATTGAACAACCGTTCAATGCGGGGCCTGCACCACACCAACGAATCAAATGGTGAGACCAACGCACGTACGTTTACTGATCGAGGTCGCGCGGCACCCGGATACATAAAAGCCGGCTCTTTCCAGCCTTCAACTGCTACTTGTTCCAGCTCGCCACTACGAACTAAATCGGCCAATATCGGCCGTGCTTTTGCTGGTTTTTGACGGTGGTAATCGATGAGGTCACCCGCCGTGGCAATGCCAGTACTTTTTGCCGCCAACATCAACAATTCCTTGCGCGCGTCATATTCGCTCGGAATTTTTGCGTTCACAATTTCTGGGGGCAGCACAGACAATGGGTGATACACGCGTGCAAAATCTCCGGGGCGGCGACGCGCCGTAATTTCACCTGTCCAAAACAGAAATTCAAGAATTGCTTTTCCGTCATCCCAGTCCCACCAAGAACCCTTGGGGCCAACGCGTGTACGTACATCGCCTGCAACAAGTGAACCCTCAGTACTCATTCGTTCACGAATTTCGTTCACTAACTGCGGTTTTGATTTCGCAACCTTGCGCAACCCAGGCCACATGGTTCCATTCTTGGCTTCTTCCATTCGCCAGCGCACCAACGGATACATCGAAACCGGAAGATGCGATGCCTCATGACACCAATACTCAAACAGTTCCCCAGCATCAGTGGAGTCGGGTATGAGTGAACGCGGATGATTGCCTAAACGCGAGAACAATGGCAGTTCTTGACTGCGCACCAACACATTGACCGAATCAATTTGTATAAGGCCAACAGAATCAAACACCTTTCGAAGGTGTCGTTTATCTATACGGCCCGACGGACGCGGTGTTGCAAACCCTTGTGCAGCAAGTGCGATTCGCCTTGCTGACGCGAGCGAAATATCAGTCGGCAACGGTGATGGTGACGCTGTTGATCACCACATCTGTGTCGGGGCGGTCATTGCGACCAGTTGCAACTTTTTGCATTGCATCAATCACATCGAGGCCCTTCACAACCTGACCAAACAATGAGTACTGAGGTGGCAAACCAACACCGTGCGGTCCACTCACAATGAAGAACTGTGAACCATTGGTGTTGGGGCCAGCGTTAGCCATAGCAACCGAACCAATTTGGTATTGGCCAGGCTTTGGCAATTCATCACCGAAGCGGTAACCAGGTCCACCCATTCCGGTGCCGGTGGGGTCGCCACCTTGGCACATGAACTGGTTGATGATGCGATGGAAGATGATGCCGTCGTAGTAGTGGTACGCAGCCAAATACACAAAGTTGTTCACTGTGCGTGGCGCATTGATGGCATCGAGAGCAATGACCATGGTGCCCATCGATGTTTCCATCGTGGCGGTGTAGCGCTTGCTGGGGTCGATACCCATTTCAGGAGCTTCAGGAAACTTCTGTGTCTTTTGGGCGGATCCGTCAAGTGGAGGAAATGGCAAACTCATGCGCGCCACGCTATCCGCATTCGGAACAACCGAACCTCAGCGAATAGAGTGAACCGCGTGGAACCACTTGATCTCGACGCCATCGAAGCTGAACTTGCCGGTGTGGAAACCGCCCTTGTGCGCCTCAATGACGGTACCTACTGGACCGATGAGGTCACAGGTGAGCCACTGAGTGCTGCGTTGTTAGAAACGCACCCCACCGCTCGCCGCAATCAATAACGATTATCGGTCGCGCAACTTGGCAAGCAGACGCAAGATTTCCAAGTAGAGCCACACCAGCGTCACTGTGACGCCAAGCGCGCAGAACCATTCCATGTGCGCAGGAAGTTTGTTGGCTGCACCACGTTCGATCATGTCGAAATCGATGGCCAAGTTTGATGCTGCAAGGCCAGCAACAAAGATGCTGAAAAGAATGCCCATAGGGCTTGCATCGTGAATGAACGATGGCATTGCCCCGAAGAATCCGAGAATCATGGACACCAAGTAGAAGCCCATCAGACCAAACATTGCACCCATCACCACGCGACGGTATTTGTCATTTACTTTCACCACACCACTGCGGTACATGAGCAACATCACCACGAATACACCGAGTGTTGCACCAATGGCCTGCACCACAATTCCTTGGTACTGCTCTGAGTAGGCGCGACTAATTGCACCAAGCACCACACCTTCGGCCAGTGCGTAAATTGGTGCCGCAATGCGGGAGAGATGCTGCTTAAACGTGGCCACCATGACCGCTGCAAAGCCAACAATGAATCCGCCAAGAATCCAGCCTGTGGGTAACTTCACCATGGCTCCGGGTGCGGGAGCACCGATGGAAATCCATGTTGCAGTGGCTGAGGCCAAGATCAACATCAACAATGTGATGGTGGCAGTTGCGGTGCCAGAAACCGTCATAATTCCGCCGTCCCACCGCGAAACTGCATCGCGTGGTGGCGCCGGAGGGGCCCACGTGTTGGAGGGTTGGTCAAGGTTTCCAAGGCCCATGGCCTTGTCATTTAGCAATGGATTAGCCATAGGCACACCATAACTATCCACAGGCAAACACCTCCGATATCAACGTAAATTTTTCGCAAGAATCCACAGATTCGGCTTCGGCTGTGGCGGTGCTTGGAGGGCTCGGTATCCTGCGTGTATTCGCCCCGCACGGGTGCTGAATCAACTAGCTGAGGTGAGGTTTTAGGGTGGCAAAGGATCGCATTGACCGCGACGAAGAGGACCTCGTTCGTCTCTATCTCACCGACATCGGTCAGTACACACTGCTCACCAAAGACGATGAAGTGCGTCTCGCCAAGGCCATCGAGGCCGGCAAGCTCGCTAACGAGGAAATGGCGAACACCGCCAATCTCACTCCTACCAAGCGCCGCGAATTGCGCAAGGCCGCTCGTGAAGGCGAAATCGCAGAGCGCGCATTCGTGCAGTCAAACCTGCGCCTCGTTGTCTCTATCGCCAAGAAGTACCAGGCATCTGGTCTTCCTCTCCTCGACCTCATTCAAGAAGGCAACCTTGGTCTCATGCACGCAGTCGAAAAGTTCGACTGGCGTAAGGGATTCAAGTTCTCCACCTACGCAACATGGTGGATCCGCCAGGCCATTACTCGCGGTATCGCCAACACCGGTCGCACCATTCGTCTTCCGGTCCACGCTGGCGACACACTTGCCCGCTTGCAAAAGGCCCGCTCGCGCCTTGAGCTCAAGTTTGGTCGTCCCGCAACTCTCGCCGAACTGGCGAAAGAAGTGGAGATGCCAGAAGACAAGGTCACCGAAGCGTTGCGTTTCGCTGCCGAACCTCTTTCATTGTCCGAACCACTTCGAGAAGACGGCGATGCCGAACTCGGCGACGTGGTGGAAGACCGCTCCGCTGAATCTCCATTCGAAGTAGCAGCCACAGCGTTACTCCCCGAAGAAATTCAGCGCTTGCTTGCTCCACTCGATGAGCGTGAGCGCGAAATCTTGCGTTTGCGTTTTGGTCTTGATGGCAGCGGTGAGGGTCGCACACTTGAAGAGGTAGGCGAACACTTCCAGCTCACTCGCGAGCGCATTCGTCAAATCGAAGCACGCGCCATGAGCAAGTTGCGCCATCCATCATCCGACACTGGCGCACGCGACCTTCTCTCAGTCTGAGTCTCCTGCGATGCGCAAGTACGCATCGACGATTGCCGCCATGCCAACGCCCGCGAAAGCGGTCAGGGTGATTCGTGCTGTCCACATGGCGCTCAGTCCCGGCACATACGCGGCACGAATTTGATTGCTGCACAACCATGTAGCAACTAACAAAGTTCCGCCAGCACCTGCCGTCAGCGCATGAGCAACATGCGATTTCAGTTTCAGAACTCGTTTGCACAGAACCACTGCCGACAACAACAGTGCACCGGCTGAAAACATCAACAAAATCGGCGTGATTCGCGCGCCGACGGGCAGACCTACAAGCTCGGCAAATCCCACCAGAACTCCGACCAACGAAATAACAAAAAGCGCAATTTCAAAGAGCACGTGTTTCTTTCGTGAGAGCCACGCAACAAACGCGCCCACTATCAACGTAAAGAGCCACCACATGGCCGAAGCGGAAGGCCGCAAGTACAACGTGCCATGAACATTTGTGGCCGTGCCATCGATGTACAAGGGAATCACCCAACGCAGTACCGTGCCCTCATCATCGACAACGCCCGGCTTGATGGGATTCATCCAATGCGAGCGATGGTCATGCCACATAGCAATACCGTTCGTCGCGATGGTTCGCCATTTCGGCACTGATGATTTCTTGAAATTACTGAGATCGACGTTGCCATATCGGTCGCTATTCAGCACCGTGGTCTGAGATGAATCGTTGACCTGAACAACATTCTTCTTGTCGATACGAATATATGGTTCGCCTTCGTAGCCGAGAACTTGTACATCATGTCCGTTCGATTGAACTCGAACGAAGGTGTCAGAACCCACAATGCTCACCCGCACTCCGCTTGGCAACTCGGGTGATATCGATTCGATAACAGATTGAGTGTTGCGTGGAAGCACCGCGTCGCCAGAGCCCATGTGTTGCGGCACAACCGAAAGGGCCGAGATAACCGCGAGAAGCATGCGCATGCCTTAACGGTAATGCCTCCTGCCTCCGCTGTCTCTAAAGTGTGGCGATGGCCACTGACTCGTCACACGTGCTACTTCTCAGCGACAACGTTTGGGGTCGTCACGAACAGGAAATTCGCGCAATTGCTCCCGATATGGAAGTCATCGTGTACGAAGGTGAAGAACCTGTCGCCGAAAATGACATTAAGCGCGTCACTATTGCATTCTTTTCACAAGACGTATGGCCAGAACGTTCACGCGGATTTGTACTTTCCACCATGAACGCATCGGCATTGCAGTGGTATCACACTTTTTCAGCTGGTGTTGATAGCCCGTTCTTTGTAGATCTCATGAAGCGCGGCGTGCGCCTCACTAATTCATCAGGAGCCACTGCATCTCCAATTGCCCAAACTGCAATTTTGTACATGCTTGCTCTTAGTCGTAACGCGCGTGCATGGTTTGAGCACCAAGATAAACACGAATGGCAACGCCATAACTTGGTGGAACTCGACGGTGCACGTCTTGCAGTGATCGGCATGGGCCCAATTGGAGATGAAATCGCTCGCCTAGGTGTTGCACTCAATATGGCAGTGGAAGGTGTTCGACGCACGCCGACTGGCAAAGAACCATGCCCCACTTTTGCCTTCAGCGAACTCAACAATGTGCTGAGCCGTGCTGATTGGATTGCGGTGGCTCTTCCGTTAGCTGACGAAACCCGCAGCCTCTTCAACGCGGAAACTTTTGCAGTCATGAAAAAGGGTGCTCATTTTGTGAACGTCGGTCGTGGCGAATTGGTTGATGAATCTGCTCTCATCAATGCGTTGCAATCACAACATCTTGCCGGTGCAGCACTCGATGTATTTGCTACCGAGCCGCTGCCCGAAGATTCACCGCTATGGGACATGAAGAACGTCATCATTACCCCGCACAGTTCTGGTGCATCGCCAAAGGCAGGTCTTCGTAGCGAGGACATGTTTGTCGAGAATTTGGCGAATTTTCTCAACGGTCAGCCGCTTCGTAACGAGATTCGCCTGTAATTCCAGGGAATTTCCTCCGCCGTACACATCGGCCTCCCACAACAAGGAGGCCAAATGTCCACACTCTTCATGTCGCCCAAGGGCGGCAATTGCACCACCGTTACCACGGCGGCGTTCGCCCTTACCTCAGCCGCACGGGGTGTCAACACTGTTCTCTTTGATTTATGTGGCGACATTCCAGCCGTTCTCGGAATGATGGAACCGTCAGCACCTGGTATCAACGATTGGCTCGGCGAACACAACGAAAGCGATGCAGAGTCCTTGGTGAAAATGGGAACACCGCTCATGAATGGATTGGTGGTGGTCCATCGAGGTTCACGATTTGTTGAAGGACAACCACGTTGGCAGCAACTTGCCGAGGCGATCCGCACGTTGCCCCACACCGCCATTATTGACGCGGGCATCACTTTCGTGCCCGAAGAAGTGCGCTCTGCGGTTACAACCATCACCATGGTCACTCGGCCGTGTTACCTGTCGCTTCGCCGCGCCACCCATCTTCCGAAACCGCACAATGTTGTCGTTATTAAAGAGGAATCACGCGCCCTCACGGTCAACGATGTCAGTCACGTGTTGGGCGTACCAAAGTTTGCGGAAATCCCCTATTCGCCATCTATTTCACGAGCAGTTGATGCGGGGTTACTCACTTCGCGCGTAGAACAGCTATTTGGCTCACACTTTCCGGAGAACTAATGCCATTCAGTTTGGGCCCACTGCAATCGCACCTCGACAACGATGACGTGCACGAAGTCATGGTTCTCGCTGGAGAACACGTCTATGTGGAAACTAGGCGGGGCATTCAACGCGTCGGCTCCCTTACCCCATCCGAACTTTCATTATGTACCGAGCAAATCGCTCGAGTGTCTGGTCGCCGAGTCGATCTTGCCTCACCAGTCCTCGATGCTCGATTGACAGATGGTTCACGGGCATGTGTCGTGCTTCCACCAATAGCCATAGATGGCACCACTATTTCCATACGTAAGTTTCCGCAGCGTGTGTATCCCATTACCGCGTTCGGGCCATCTGCTTGCGCAACAGTTCTTCGTGAACTCATCACTGAAAAACTCAACGTGGTGGTGTCTGGTGCAACCTCGTCCGGCAAAACATCTTTGCTGTCCGCCATAATCCAAACACTGCCTCCGCAGGAGCGACTGGTGTGTGCCGAAGACACCGCTGAATTACGAGCAAATCACCCACACATGGTGCGCCTGCAAACTCGACCTCCGAATGTTGAAGGCGTGGGAGAAGTATCGCTGCAACATTTGGTGCGAGCATCGTTGCGATTACGACCAGATCGGCTCATTGTGGGTGAGGTTCGCGGCGCCGAAGCGATCGACATGTTGCTGGCGCTTTCCACTGGCCACCGGGGTTGTTGGAGCACTGTGCACGCCAATTCAGCAACCGATGCCGTCACACGACTTGCGTCTATCGCTTTACGCGATGCACCACAGTGGAACTCTCACAGCATCAATGAACTGGTGAAGTCAGCAATTGATGTGGTGGTGCATGTGGAGCGAACAGCGCATCGTCGCCAGGTCGTTGAAATAGTTGACATGCGCAGTATGCCGTTTCATACGTTGTACAAATTCGGCGAGCATGTTTGAACACACGCTATTTATCTTCGTCACCTTCGTGTATTCATGGTTTCTTGGCCCACGTGTGTTTCGTTATTTCGACGGCGTCGGTGTTCGAAAGCGCCTACTTACAAGAACACGTACAACGCATTACGACAAGAATGACCGCACGTATGTATTTTCTCCCGATGTTTTCTTCACGTCTCTTGCGCGCTCGCTCCGAAGCCATGTCCACGTTCGCGATGCACTTATTGAGCACCAACATCTTCTTCCACAATCAACCGCCTGGCGTACATGGCGGCATCAATTAAGCACCAACATTGAATTCACTGAACTCGTGCAGCAATTGCACCAGACTCACGACCTTGTTGGCACTTCACTATTTCTTGCCGCCACTGACCATTCCTTCTCGCCCGATGCGTTAGATCAGGCGGGTTACCTTCTTCGTTCGCAAGAACACACAGCTCAAGCCATTCAAACCGCCACGGCACAATCTCGAATTTCCATGCGAATTCTCACCGCCGTGCCACTTTTTGTGTTGACGGTGGCCGTTATCACTAGTTCCTCAGTACGTAATGTCATCACTAACAGCGCCGGGGCTGTGTTGCTGTTGAGCGGAGTGATTCTCAATCTAATTGGCTCTCGTTGGAGCAACCACGTGGTACGTGTTGCATCAACACAATCGCCATCTTCCGTGACTGAACTCATTGATGCCACCAGCGTCTCTCTCGCTGCGGGATACTCACTCTCTGATGCATGCGCACGTTGGCAGTACGTCAATCAGTTCGGAGCACAGTTAGCGCAACAAATACACAATGGCGCCACCGTGTCCGAAGTACTGGTTCCCCTTCTTGATTCTGAGGATTCCTTGGAATCTGTATTTGCTCACACACTCATCTCTGCGCAACGAGATGGTCTTCCGTTGCGGCAATCCATCCATGTGCTCGCACGCGAATCACGTATTGCTCGTCGCAGTGATCAAGCAGCACGTATCCAAGAGTTGCCCTCAAAGCTTGCGTTCCCTCTGGTGTTGTGTGTTCTTCCCTCATTTGCACTTTTGGTGCTTGCACCCCTCTTGCTCAGCAATATGGCCCGCTTTGGCACGGTTCTGCCCTTCGCCACCACATAGATCGGATACACATGACTTTTCGACACCCACGTTCTCTCCAGCGCGGTCAAGCCACCACGGAATATGCATTGGTCCTTCTCGTTGCCGCAGTCATTGCGTTGCTAGTGCTCGCGTGGGCCACTTCCGGTGGCGGCGCCGGAAAAATCGGCGCATTTTTCGATTCCATCTTCAGTGACATTTTGAATCGCGCACATGAGACCCCACAGCAATAGGGGTCAAGCCACCGTTGAATTCGCACTCGTTCTGCCACTGTTCTTGTTCTGTGTGGCATTTTTGTTCATAGTGACGCAAACGTGTCTTTCAGTGTTGGCTCTCAACGACACCGCCAGGTCTGCCGTGCGCGCCGCCGTTACTGCAGATCATCCGACAGAAGCAGTGTCCACACTTCTTGCAGAATCTCGCATTACATCGGAGGTGAATGAGAACGAAAATGGCATCATCACTGTTCATCTTGCCGAGCCATTTCGTGTGTGGTTTCTTTCGTTGCCCATTCACCTCATACGACTGCGCGCCTCTGCATCCATGATGCGAGAGCCGCCGATTGTGCTGTCATAACAACAGAAACCGGGGCCCGACTAGGTCGGACCCCGGCAACTCTGAGGGGAAACACGCCACCGAAGTGGCTACTGATTGTTAGGCGTTAAATGAACCTGACTGAAGGGCTGCACCAGAAGGTGTTGCCGTGCCGGAGCCTTGCAATTGTCCCAATGGGCCGTCACCATTGCGGTCACCGTGTGGGCCGTGGCCTCCACGTGGTCCGCCAGCAGGACGAACGTTGTTCACCATGTTGTCCAAGTTGGCTTTGAAATCAGCAAGTTTTTGATCTGCTTCTGCCTGGGTGTGCTCGCCGCTCTTTACTTCCTCATCGAGGTGTGCGGTAAACGACTTCACAATGGCTGCCTTCACATCTGCAATGTCAACGTTTTGTGCCTTTGCAATATCAGCAAGTGACTTTGTCTGTTGTTGGGTCTGCAACTCAGCCTGTGTGAGGTTGAGCACCTTTGCAAGCGCTGCATCATCGATGGCGCGTGGGCCACCATGACCGCCCATGCCACCAGGTCCACCGTGACCGCCAGGGCCTTGTGGCAAACCAGCAGTGGTGAGCATCTTGTCAAGGTTGGCTGTGATCTCAGCCATCTTTGCGTCAGCTTCTGCCTGGGTGTGCTCGCCGCTCTTCACTTCATCTGCGAAGTGCGACTTCATCTCAGCAACGAGAGCGGCCTTGACATCTGCGAGGTCAACGTTCTTTGCCTTTGCAACATCAGCGATTGACTTACCGGCCTTCAACTCTGTGGTGAGTTCTGCCTCTGTCATGCCAAGAGCCTTAGCTGCTGTTGCGACTGGGTTGGGGCGGTTTGCATCTTCTGCAAATGGCGCAACTGGGGCACCGTCGATTGACTGTGAACCGACTGAACCAATGGCAGCTCCGTCGGTGGCTGTAGCTGCGCCGTTGTTGTTGTCAGCAGCGGCGACCACTGCTGCGTTGCGGTGTGCTTGCTGAGCACTTGCAAAACCGGTGAGGCCGAGAACGGCAGCGCCGCTGCAAACGACGAGGCCGGTCGCGACTGCGATCTTTGTGAAACGGGAGTTGTTCTTCATTGTGGGGTTCCTTTGTTGTGGGGTTTCACCAGGTGTTCCTGGCTGGTCACCACTTTCACGCTGTTAGGTAAGGAGTATCCATGAGTTAGGTAAGAGCATTCCAAGAATCGGTGCAAGGTACGGCAAACCCTTATAAATCATGGCTACCGTGGCGTCATGGACACCCGAAAAGTACTGATTGCCGAGGATGACCCCTCCGTTCGTAAGGCCGTTCAGCGCGTTCTGGAACTTGAGAAGTACGACGTCACAGCCGTGAACGACGGACAAGCTGCTCTCGAAGCGCTGAGTTCAAAGCGTTTCGACCTTGCAGTTCTCGATGTGATGATGCCCTTCGCAGACGGCCTCACAGTGTGCAGAGAAGCTCGTCACCGAGGTGTCAATACGCCCATTCTCTTGTTGACCGCACGTGTGGAGGTTGGTGATCGAGTAGCCGGCCTCGATGCCGGCGCCGACGATTACTTGGTGAAGCCATTTGTCGTTGATGAACTTCTTGCACGTTGTCGTGCGCTATTGCGACGCAATGCATCAGCAACCGCAAACACCACTCTCCGCATTGGCGACTTGGTACTTAACTCTTTAACGCGTGAAGCACATCGAGGTGAGCGTGATCTTCAACTAACGAAAACCGAATTTGATTTGCTTGAACTTCTCATGCAACAACCGGGAATTGTTGTCACGCGTGACCACATCTACGAAGCAATTTGGGGATACAACTTTGAAACCAGTTCCAAATCGCTCGACGTATACATCGGTTACCTTCGTCGTAAAACAGAAGAAGGTGGTGAGGGCCGAATGGTGTACACCATTCGCGGTGTTGGTTACACGGTGAAAGAATCATGAACCTGCGCACGCGTTTTGCCATTATCACTGGCAGCTTGGTTTTAGTGGTTGCCACAGCCATGAGTTACGGCGCGTACCGTATCGCAGCCAATCAATTAGAGAACCAAGTACAAACTTCACTCAATCAACGCGCATCACGAATTCTTGACATTGTCTCGCACCCAGGATTCACGTGGACCGAAGCATTCGGTCGCGGTCCGGCGAACCAAGCCATCATGCAAACAGAAGTAGATGCAATCACTCAAGTGGTGTTGCCTGACGGACAAATCTTGGGTCGTAACGAATACCCACAACTTCCGGTCACCGATGCAGACAGAGCACTCAACACCACAAATCACCGTATACACCGCAGCACCATCACTCTCGCGGGACACGAATTCCGGATGCTCACCATT
>CAYSPE010000008.1:0-44594 GCA_964432845.1 uncultured Bifidobacterium sp. | reverse complement strand
CAGGGTTGTTGCGCGGTCGCGAGTTTCTAATGAAAGACAGTTACTCGTTCGACATTGATGAGGCGGGGCTCGCAAAGAGTTACCAGGACCATCGCGATGCATACGAACGCATCTTCAAGCGATTGCAACTGCCGTACGTGATTGTGAAGGCCATGAGCGGCGCTATGGGTGGTTCCATGAGCGAAGAGTTCCTGGCTCCCATCGAAGTGGGTGAAGACACGTTTGTTCGTTGCACGAAGTGTGACTACTCAGCCAACACAGAAGCTGTTGCAACTGGTGCACTTCCTGCGGATAACAACAGTTACGACAGCCCCGTTGATTTCGACTCCCCCAACTGCCCCACCATTGCTTCGCTGGTTGATTATTTGAATACCTATCACGCTCGTTCTGACCGTGCGTGGGTTGCAGGCGACACACTGAAAAATGTGGTGCTGCAACTTCGCCATCCCGACGGAACAACAGAAGCGCTTGTTGTTGGAGTGCCCGGCGATCGCGATGTAGACACCAAACGCATTGAGGCGCAGGTTTCACCTGCTGAAGTTGAGGCAATGGACGATGCGAGCTTCGCTAAGTACCCAGGTTTGGTGCGCGGCTATATCGGACCACAGGTGCTGGGTGTTGAAAGCACCTCGGGCATTCGCTACTTGCTCGACCCTTCGGTCGTTCCCGGCAGTGAATGGGTCACCGGTGCCAACAAAAAAGATACGCACGTGATGCACCTGGTGAACGGTCGCGATTTCAATGCAGACGGCACCATTGAGGCAGTGGAAGTTGCCGCCGGCGACCCTTGCCCCACGTGTGGCTCGCCCATGGAAATTGCTCGCGGCATTGAGATTGGTCACGTGTTCCAGTTGGGCCGCAAATACGCCGACAAGTTGGGTCTCACCGTTCTTGATCAGAATGGCAAGACACAAGTGGTCACCATGGGTTCATACGGCATTGGTGTTTCACGTGCCGTGGCGTCGATTGCCGAAGCGAGCCATGACGAATTGGGTTTGAAATGGCCGCGCGCAATCTCCCCCGCCGATGTCCATGTAGTGGTCACCGGCAAGAAAGACGACGACATTTCTGTTGCGGCCGAAAAGCTCGCTGCAGAATTCGAGTCGCAGGGTCTGGAAGTTCTCATTGATGACCGCGTGGGTGTTTCTCCAGGCGTGAAGTTCAAAGACGCTGAACTATTGGGCATTCCCACCATCGTGGTGGTGGGCAAGTCGCTGGCCGACGGCAATGTGGAAGTTCGCGACCGTCATGCAGGCAGCAATGAAGCAATTCCTGTTGGTAACGCAGTTGCGCACGTAACAGCATTGGTTCGCAGCGGGTCATAACAATGATGCGCACCGTTGTTGGCGCACTCCAGCAGTACGACTGGGGCGACACCGCGGCATTGCCTCGCCTTCTGCACGTGCCCGCCGACGGTAAACCGTGGGCTGAAATGTGGTTTGGCACGCATCACATGGCGCCATCTCACTTAGATAGCGCCGATGGCGAACCCCTTCGCAATGTCACAGGCGAGATGACCATGCTGGTGAAACTGCTGGCATGCGCAGAACCGCTCTCGTTACAAACCCACCCCACGTTGGAACAGGCCCAGGTCGGATTTCAACATGAAGAGTCGATGGGCATTGATCGTGGCGCATTCACCCGCATGTATCGCGACAATTCTGACAAGCCAGAAATGTTGATTGCGCTTGAACCATTTGAAGCCCTCTGTGGTTTTGCACCGATTGATACGTCAGTTGCTCTGTTATTTGCCATGGGTTGGCACACGGAGGCAACTCTGCTCGATGAAAACGGCATTGACGACTATTTGCTATGGGCGTTTGAACAGACAGATGAGCCCTTGCTCACGCACTCACCTGCGTGGCTGCAACGAATTGCCGCGCTTCATCCGCACGACCCAGGCATTCGTATTGCGCCGTTGTTGAACCACGTGGTTCTGCAGCCGGGTCAAGCTATTGCATTACCAGCAGGCAATATTCATGCGTACCTGCAGGGCACAGGTCTTGAAGTAATGAAATCAAGCGACAATGTTGTGCGTGCAGGTTTCACCAGCAAGCACATAAACGTGGGCGAACTGCTTCGTATTGTTGATACTGAGGTTCTCCATCAACCGGTGCAATCACCACGCGTCACCAACGGCATTGGTGTGTATGAATCTCCCACCGATGCGTTCACTGTGCACAGCATTGACACAGCAATCACCACCACACTCAACTCCTCAACTACTCATCGACTCATCTTTGGACGTTTCGACGCGGTGCCCAGTATGAAATTGGTGCCAGCTGGTGAATCTGCGGAACTACCGAATGATGCAGGTGTGTTCTGGGTGTGCACCCAGAACTAGTTATTCGCCAAGGTTCTTGCGAATCTCCACAATTTTTTCAGTGGCGTTGTTTGCGTCTGCACCTTTTTCATCGAGTGCTCGCGAACGATCTCGTGCAGCTTCGCGCTCGGCGATAGAAGTATCAACTCGTGCGATAGCTGCTTCTGTGCCGTGCTCGTGAATGAACTCGGCCCATTCCACCAATGCGTCAACCATTTCGTCTTCTGGTACCACAGCAACGTTGCGGCCCTTTACAAACAGGTGTCCGCGCTTGTTGCCAGCGGCGATACCAAGGTCTGCTTCACGCGCTTCGCCCGGACCGTTCACGACGCAACCCATCACCGCAATTTGCAACGGCAACTTCTTTTCTTCGAAAGCCTTCATTGCGCGATTGGCAACATCGATCACGTCAACTTCTGCACGACCACAACTGGGGCATGCGATGAGGTCAACATTCTTGCGTTCGCGCAGACCAAGTGCTTCCAGTAATTGTCGACCTGCGCGTGCTTCTTCTACGGGGTCTGCAGTGAGGCTGTAACGAATGGTGTCACCGATGCCCTCTAACAGAAGTGTGGAAATTCCCGCAGTGGCCTTCACCAAACCAGCAGGTGGTGGACCAGCCTCGGTAACTCCGAGGTGCAACGGGATATCGGTGGTGTCAGCGAGCATGCGATATGCCTCCACCATGAGTGGCACGTTGCTGGCCTTCACCGAAATCTTGATGAGGTTGAAATCGACCTCTTGGAAGTATGCGATCTCTTGCATCGCCGATTCCACCATGGCGGCAGCGGTGAGACCGCCATGCTTTTCATACAGCGAAGGGTCGAGCGAACCACCGTTCACACCGATGCGAATGGGCAGACCACGATCACGAGCCTCAGAGGCAACAGCCTTGATGTGTTCGGGCTTACGGATGTTGCCAGGGTTCAAACGCAAACCATGCACGCCGGCTTCCATTGCTGCAAGTGCCATCTTGTACTGATGATGGATGTCGGCGATGATGGGAATGGGTGAACGCGGAACAATCTGCGCCAAACCTTCTGCAGCTTCTTGTTCGTTGCAGGTGCATCGCACGATGTCGCAGCCGGCAGAGGCCAACGCGTAGATCTGCTGCAAGGTGCCTTCTACATCTGCTGTTTTTGTGGTGGTCATGGATTGCACCGTGACCGGTGCTCCCCCGCCCACAAGAACTTTGCCAACAGAAATTTGTTTGGTGTTGCGGCGCTCGAACATCCCCTTCATTGTGGCAGTTCGAGAGGCCACTTACCCGAGTGGTTGGGTGATATCGAGGTACAAACCTGTCACCATGAGCAGCACCAACAGCCCCACCACGGCCGTGGCCACGGGAACCATTTTTTCGATATCTGCCTTGTATTTCACGCCCTTACGCGACCGGATGCGCTCGTACGTGGCAATGGCCGCATGGCCGCCATCGAACGGCAACAACGGGAACATGTTGAACACGCCAACGAACATATTGACACTGGCCAACAAGGTGAGAATACCCTTCAGTCCGTTTGCCTGACCGACGGAACCACTCACCTGGCTCACGCCCACCACTGTGGTGGGTCGCGTCGTGACATCTGTGGACGAATGCGTGAGGTGTTGTACGGAGTTCACGGGATTCAGTGCCGTCGCCACGCCCTTCACCGAGTCAACGAAGGTACGCCCCATGTCGGCTACAGATTGGGTGGCTGCGTGCACGACGGACAACTTCTTCCAACCCCAATCGTCGGCATATATACCGAGGTACGGACGTGCGGGGTCTGTGGGATGGGGAGCCAAAGCAACATCGACAGAGCGCGATTCGTTGTTGCGTTTGAACACCACCTCTACGGTGTCACCAGTTTTATGCGAGCGAATGACAGCCACCACACTGTTGTAGTCAGTAACTGCAGTTCCCCCAATGCTGACAAGTTGGTCACCTTCGCGAATGCCTGCTTTGGAAGCCGGACCCATGAGCTTGTCAAGACCACGAATCACAGAAACTCCGGTGTTTTGTTCGCGCCCACTCACCGTGTACACACCAAACAACAGAGTGAATGCAATGAGCATGTGCATGAGCGAGCCAGCAGTTATAACCAAGAGTTTTCGCGGGTATGACTTGGAGCGATAGGCACGTGATTCGTCGAGCGGGTCCACTTCATCGAGATTGTTCATTCCGATGATGCGCACGAATGCACCAAGCGGCAATGCACGAACGCCGTATTCGGTTTCGCCCTTCGTGAAACTCCACACTCGTGGTCCAAACCCCATGAAGAACTGCGTGGCCTTCATGCCAGTGAGACGCGCGGTGGAAAAGTGACCTACCTCGTGGAGAAACACTGAGACCAACAAACCAACCACAAACACCAAAGTCCAAGGGTTTCGCATGCCGAGATATACCAACAACCCAAAAATGACGAGTCCGGTGAATTTGCCGGTGCGCGTGGCCTCAGGATTTTGTGGATCGTCAATGGCGCCACCAGCGGCCATTTCCTGACGAAAACGTTGATAGAAACTTGTCATTTTGACAACACCTCTATTGCCAATCGACGGCCGAGAGCATCGGCTTCCAAAATGTCGTCAACAGAGGTAGGCGTGGATACCACGAACTCCTGCATCACTTCATCGACTCTTTCTGCGATTTGTGACCAACGGATGCGGCCATCAAGAAATGCCTCGACGACCACTTCGTTTGCCGCACTTAAGGCAGCGGGTGCGGTGCCACCAGCTCGACCCGCTGCGTAGGCGAGATTCAAACATTTGAATGTGTTTCGATCGGGTGCTTCAAAATCAAGACGGCTGAGTGATGACCAATCAATTCGCCCAAATGGAGTTGCAATGCGATGCGGATATCCGAGTGCATACCCAATGGGCAAGCGCATGTCGGGCATGGACAATTGAGCAATGGTGGAACCGTCTGTGTACTCCACCATGGAATGAACCACCGATTGTGGATGCACCACAACATCGATGTTGTCGAAGTCGATACCGAACAATTCGTGCGCCTCAATGACTTCTAACCCTTTGTTCATGAGGGTGGAAGAATCGATGGTGATTTTGGGGCCCATTTTCCATGTGGGATGCGCCAGTGCTTCATTCACCGTTACTTTGGCTAACGACTCTGCGGAACGCCCGCGAAATGGACCACCGCTTGCGGTGAGTATCAAACGCGCCACTTCTGCATTTCCAAACGATGTAGACCGCAGACATTGGTGAATGGCGCAGTGTTCACTATCGACGGGCACTAACTGCGCACCGGGCGTTGAACGCAATGGCTGCACGATGGGGCCAGCCGCAATAAGGCTTTCTTTGTTCGCCAAACCAAGCGTGCGACCTGCTCGCAAAGTTTCTAACGTGACAGACAGTCCGGCAAAGCCCACCACACCGTTGATGACAACATCGGCCACTTCCACCACGTCAGACAAAATGCCGGTGACCTGAATGCCTGGCAGTGCAGCGGCCACACGAGCACGTTGAGACTCGTCGGTGACAACAACAACTTCAGGACGCAACTGCTGCGCCTGCTGAATGACGAGGCCAGCAGAACTACCCACTGCAAGCGCAGTGACCGTGTAGTTATGGGGCTCGGCGAGGACAACATCGATGGTCTGTGTTCCGATGGAACCAGAGGAACCTGCAATCGCGACGCGTTGAATAGCCACGGCTTTATTCTGTCAGTGCGCTGCGTCAATACGACTGCAGCACGCCAATAAAACGGTTATGACCAGGGGCTCATCACCAGCATGAGGTAATACACCGCTGGCAAAACAAACAAGAAACCATCAAAGCGATCAAGGACTCCGCCGTGACCAGCAACAATGGTGCCGAAATCTTTCACGTCAAGGTTGCGCTTGAACATGGATTCCACCAAGTCACCGAGTGGCGCCATGAGGGCCACAACAATGGCCATTGCAATCCATTCACCCATGGTGTTCCATGTTCCATTTTGCGAACCGAAAATCACCAGTGCAATCAAACTGGAGATTGCTCCGCCGATGAGACCTTCAATTGTCTTATTGGGGCTCACCCACTCGCGCAATGGTGTACGACCCATGGAAGAACCGACGAACAATCCACCAACATCATTTGCAATCACAGCAATCACCAACATGAACAAGGTGTCGGTACCGGCGTGACCAAAACCATTGACCGAGTATCGAAGAATGAGTGCAGCAAATGATCCCATGAGACCAATCCAAGTCATTGCCATGGTGGTGATGGCCACGTTGGGCATAGGGCCACTTTGAATGCTGCTTGCACCAAGGAAACCAATTGAGGTTGCCAAGAATCCGAAGGCAAAAACCAGTGGCAATGCGGCGTCACCAATCCAGTACGCAGCAAGTGGCGCCGCAATACAGGTGAGTAAACCGGCAAATGTTGCAGGTCGGTAGCCCTTCTCTGTGACCTTGCTGAAGAACTCGACTGCAGCCAAACCAACCACAGCAAGAACAATCAACATCACTGCAGCCGGACGCCACATAATTGCGCCAAGGAACACTGCAAGAAGAATGAGAGCGGTGGTGATTGCGGTGGGCATGTCACGCCCGGTGCCACCACGTGGGCCCCGTGGACCTGAACGACGCACTGGCTGTTGACGAGGACCGCGGGGCATGCCGCCCGTGATGTCGCGTGATGGGTCGCGACCAATATCACCGGTGACATCGCGTGGACGGCGACGTTCGTCCGTGGGGTCAGTGCCAATCACCAAGCGCTCGGGGCGTCGCGTTGGTTCGCTGGGCTGCTGGAAGCTTCCCCATACATCCGTGTCATCTTCGTCGTACACCGGAAGTTCGCCTGTAGCGGGCTCTGTCCAATGCGGAAGGTTGCCGGTATCGCCATCACCAAAACTGAGAGCGGGCTCAGCAGTGGGATCATCGGCAAATTGCACGGTGCCAAAGTCGGAACCAAAGTCGGTGCCATACGAGTCGTCGCGATTGGTGTCATCGCGTCGGCGCCAAATGTCGTCACTCATATTTCTCCCCTTTCGGGCGGTGCGGGTTCAACAACTGTTGACCCGTTTCTATACCTCGAGAAGCTCTTGTTCCTTGCGGGCAAAAGCTTTATCGATCAATTCGACATGGTCGTGGGTGAACTTGTCGAGTTCTTTTTCTGCGCGCTCGAGATCATCTTTCGAGATCTCAGAGTTCTTCTCTGCGGTTTCCATTTGTTTGCGAGCATCGCGACGAATATTGCGAATAGCGATTCGGCCATCTTCGGCCATGTTCTTCACAATTTTCACGTATTCCTTACGGCGATCTTCGGTAAGCACGGGGAACGTGAGTCGGATGACGACACCGTCATTCGAAGGATTAAGACCCAGGTCACTCTCGCGAATGGCCTTTTCGATTGCGCCCAATGCGCCCTTGTCGTGAGGCTTCACCACCAACACTCGAGCTTCAGGAACCTGAAATCCGGCCAACTGCTGTAGGGGAACGGCTGAACCGTAGTAGTCGACCAGGATTTTGTCGACGAGCGAGGGGTTGGCGCGTCCGGTGCGCACAGAAGAGAACTGCCCTTGGCAATGCTCAATTGCCCGTTCCATCTTGTCGACAGCTTCGAGCAGGGTTTCTTCGATCACCCGACCAGCGTACCTATTTCGCCACCCTGGAGAATGGACTTCACGTTTCCGTTCGCCAGCAGGTCAAACACCACAATGGGCAAATTCTTCTCCATACAGAAGGTAATTGCCGTGGAATCCATGACCTTCAGGCCCTTGGTGATGACATCCATATGACTGATGCGGTCGTAGCGAGTGGCAGATTTATCTACCTTTGGGTCGGCGGTGTACACGCCATCGACGCCCGAGTGAGTGCCCTTCAAAATTGCCTGCGCCTCAATTTCCGCGGCACGCAATGCAGCGGCAGTGTCGGTGGTGAAAAACGGGTTACCGGTACCACCAGCGAGGATAACCACGCGGCCTTTTTCCATGTGACGCTGCGCGCGACGACGGATATATGGCTCGGCGATTTTGGGCATTTCGATTGCCGACATGACGCGAGATGGTTGCCCGACGCGCTCGAGTGCGTCTTGCAATGCCAAACCATTCATGACGGTGGCGAGCATGCCCATGTAGTCAGCTTGCGCTTGATCCATGCCCTGACCAGCACCTTTGATGCCGCGCCAGAAGTTGCCGCCGCCCACCACGATTGCGATGTCGGTTCCCAACTCTTCTCGTGCTTCGCGCACCTCGGTGGCGACTTGCGTGAGAATGTTGTTATCAAGACCAAAGCCAGTTGGTTCGGCGAGTGCTTCACCAGAAAGTTTGAGCACTACACGGGACCAACTGGGCCTTGACATATCAGCCGATTTCTACCTGTGCGAAGCGAACGATCTTCGCATCGCCGATGAGTTGCTTGATGGACACCTTGTCGTCCTTGGCATATGGCTGCTCAAGGAGGCAAATGTCCTTGTAGAAACCGCCAATACGACCTTCCACGATTTTTGCGATGGCCTGCTCCGGCTTGCCTTCGTTGCGTGTGATGGTTTCAAGAGTTTCGCGCTCTTTTGCAACAACATCTGCTGGCACATCTTCAATGTTCAGGTACTTCGGACGAGCAAACGCAATGTGTACGGCGATGTCGTGTGCAAGTTCGGCGGATGCGCCGGACATTTCCACGATGACGCCATTGACGCCACGACCACCCTGAATGTGCGAGTACGAATCAAGAACGTTGCCAGCTGCTGCTTCGAAACGAACAACTTCGCCTACTTCGATCTTCTCTTTGAGGAGAACCTTGAGGTCGTCGACCTGAGCTGCACGAGATGCAACGCCTGCTTCGCCCTGCTCAAGCACTGCCTGAGCGAGTGCATCACCTTCAGCCTTGAAGCCGTCGGATGACGCAACGAAGTCTGTTTCGCACTTCAACTTCACGATGGCTGCACGTGTTGGTTCAACGATGATGGCCACGAGACCCTGAGCATTGTCACGGTCGTCGCGCTTTGCGCTTGCAGCAAGACCCTTTTCACGAAGCCACTGCTTCGCTGCTTCGAGATCGCCACCGTTTTCTTCGAGGGCTTTCTTGCAATCCATCATGCCGGCACCAGTTGACTGGCGCAGGCTCTGAACGTCCTTCGCTGTGTATGACATGGGGGTTACTCCGCTGCGGGTTCGGTTGACTTTGGTGCTGCGAGGCGAGCTTCGCGAGCTGCTTGTGCTTCTGCGGCCTGACGGCGTGCTTCTGCCTGCTGTGCTTCGAATGCTGCGGTTTCTTCAGCAGTGCGCTCAACAGGTGCAGCAACTGCTGCCTGAGGGTGCTTCTTCTGGTTGATGAAACGACCTTCGATAACAGCTTCTGCGATTACGCGGGTGAGCAAGTCGTTTGCACGGATTGCATCGTCGTTACCTGGGATGGGGAACTGAATCTTGTCGGGGTCGACGTTTGAGTCAACGACTGCAACCACTGGAATCTTCAGCTTGTTTGCTTCGGTAACAGCGATGTGTTCCTTCATGGTGTCGAGCACGAAGATTGCATCGGGACGACGAGACATGCGGGTCATACCCGACAGGTTCTTCTGCAACTTTTCAAGCTCACGAGTAAGAAGGAGAGCTTCCTTCTTTGGCATGGCGTCGAATTCGCCTGATGCCTTCATGCGCTCGTATTCCTGCATTTTGCCAACGCGCTTTGAAATGGTTTCAAAGTTGGTGAGCATGCCGCCGAGCCAGCGCTCGTTCACGTAGTGCATGCCACACTTCTCTGCGTAGCTACGAATGGGGTCTTGTGCCTGCTTCTTGGTGCCGACGAACAAGATGGTGCCGCCTTCGGCGACAAGGTCACGCACGAATGCGTAGGCCACTTCAAGACGATCAACAGTTTGATCGAGGTTGATGATGTGGATTCCGTTGCGCTCTCCGAAGATGAACTGCTTCATCTTTGGGTTCCAACGACGGGTCTGGTGACCAAAGTGGACGCCAGCTTCGAGCATTTGTCGCATTGATACGACAGCCATAATTTTCTCCTTCTGCGGTTTCGCACACACCAGTCCGACGCCGAAGCGACCGCAGGTGGCTGATGTGCATGATTTTTCTTGTGACCACATGGGGCGAGAGTGCCTCATACGGTCTCGGAAAGACTATCGGCGTAAGCGCCAATGCCCCACAACGGCTCCCGTCCCGAGCAAACGTGCTCCTCCAAGACCTAAGTACCCCAGTGGTTCCACGTAGAGACCCCTCGACCGCACCCCGAGATAGGTGGTTGCCCCGGCGGTGCCGACGGGCTGACCAGTTTCCACCAGGTCTCCTCGGGCGACCACGACACTCTCCAACCACCCCACCGTGACCAGCACCCCGGGCTCGGGCTCCACCACCACGAATAATCGGTGGGCTACTTCACCCGCAAAAGTGATGCGACCAGATACCGCGCTCACCACCGCATGTCCATCGGGATTGTCGATGGTGACTCCGCGGTGACCGGCACAACGCAGACATGCTGGGGCAACGAAGCGTTGCGTCACGCGCCCAGGCACTGGCGGAACCACCGTGATGATGAGCGAAAGAAATAGAGCGATCACCCAGAACGTGTGTGCCCGCGAAGGAAAGAGTGGGTAATCAGCCCATGCCAGCGGCGGCAAGACGCGATCGCAGCTGCAGCACTGCCTTGGTGTGAATCTGTGACACGCGACTTTCGGTGACTCCGAGAGCCTCCCCGATCTCCGACAAAGTGAGTCCGTCTTCGTAATACAAAATCAAAATCGCTTGTTCTCGTTCGGGCAACTTGGAAATTTCGGCGCGCATCGCATCGCGAAGTTCGCCTTCTTCCATTGCTTTGCCTGGTTGATGCAATCCATCTGATTCGACCGGCGCATTATCCATAGCAACGTGATCAAGCGGACCGACCGATCCAGCAGCAATGTCTGCCAACCATTTCTCTAAGTCTTCCGTTGAGATTTTGAGCTCGTCTGCAATTTCTTCATCAGTAGGAGTTCGACCAAGTTCGTGCTCCAATTTCGCGATTGCATCCTGGACCGAACGCGAACGAGAACGAACTGATCGCGGCACCCAATCAAGAGCACGAAGACCGTCAAGAATGGCGCCACGAATTCGGGGAATTGCATAAGTTTCGAACTTTGCGCCGTTAGCCGGGTCGAACTTGTCAATCGCGTTCATGAGCCCGAATACACCGGCACTTACCAAGTCGCCAGTATCAACTGAACGAGGCAAACCGGCCGACAAACGACCTGCAACGAATTTCACGAGCGAGGCATAGTGCACCACAAGCCAGTCGCGTGCCTGAGCATCTTTGGACTCATGCCAGGCATTCCACGCAGTGTCGATGGTATGGCGTAATGGAAGTGCGTTCATGCGCGAGGATGCGTTTCTGAATAGGCCAAACGAAGTTTTTCTTTGCTCACGTGGGTGTACCGCTGCGTTGTTGCCGCATCGCTATGTCCCAGCAATTCTTGAATGGATCGCGTGTCGGCCCCGTTATCCATGAGATGAGTTGCAAACGAATGTCGAAGCGCGTGTGGGTGCGTACCGCCCTCAATACCAACGCGCACGCATGCATCATCGAGTAGTCGAGTGACATCGCGACGGCTCACCGAGTTTCCACGAGCCGACAAGAACAACGCCGAACCAGATGTGTCGCAGGCGACCTCATGGCGAATACCGAGCCACTGTCCAATGGCCTTCATCGCTGGCGCACTTAAGGGAACCAAACGTTCTTTCGAGCCCTTACCAATGACTCTGAGTGATGCGCCGTCGCTCGCAATGCTTTGCAGAGTGAGAGTACACACCTCGGATACGCGCAACCCACTGCCATACAGAATTTCGAGCACGGCACAATCGCGAGCTCGACGCCACTTCGGTGCATTGGGATCTTCAGAGGTCACCAGTGCTGCAACCGTGACTTCATCAAGTGGTCTCGGCAACCGTCCCTTGGTCTTTGGCGTATGCATGGCTTCCGTGGGGTCGATTGACGTGAGCCCTTGGCGCATTCCCCACACGAAATAACGCCGCAAGGCAGCGATACGACGCGCAACTGTGCGCGATGTGGCACCCCGTTCATGCAAGACCGCAAGATAGTCACGTACGTGCGACTTTGTGACCATGGCCGGCGTCACAGTTGTATCGCCATCGATCATGAATTCGGCAAACAATTCAACATCGCGACGATATGCAGCACGAGTGTTGGCTGCCGATGCCGTAAGCGATGATTCAAATGCCGCCACACTCCATGTGTCGAGCCGCGAATCGCGTACGTCGCACTCGCCTTTTAGGTTTTGTCCCACCCTTGGCGCAGTAGTCACAGGTTTGCAATGAGCGCACGACGATTCATGACCGAGCCGAACACGATGAACGGGATGCACCAATGCGGCCGATCCTTTCGCTGGCTTGTGTGTGCGAATGAACCACGTGAAGTACGCCGATATGCCCGAGAGACGCTGTTCAACGGTTTCCACCGAATAGCCCAACTTCTCCAGCGACTGTATGTAATCACTCACAAGCTCGCTATCAACGTGTTGCGGCACTAGCGCGCCGTGCTGTACGAAGAATTCTGCAGCATGAGCGAGATCAGCACTGCGCGTGGACCGATTGAAATCAGATGAACGCAAGGTGCGGCAATGCTTGTCAATCTCGTATGCGCGCACGTCAGAGACATGCGCGTGCGCTCTCGCCGCTCCGCTCATGCCTCCAAGGTACTAGTGCGCACCTACCGCAGAAGTGCCTCCCACCAGCCATCGACATGGGCCACCCAATCTTTGGCCTCAAGGCGTCCGAGAAGAACCGCAGCATCAACAACTGCGAGGTTCGCAAGGAGGGCCACTTCGTCAATGCTTCGAGGTTCATTGCCCAGTGCGGCGAGGACGGCCTGTTCGTCTGCGCTAGGCGCCTCACGAGCATCAACACAACCATGCTCGCGCCGGGTGTCGAGCCCCAGTGCCACTAACACGTCACCGACATCGAGCACTGGGGCACAACCATCGCGCAACAACAGATTTGTTCCCTCACACGATGGAACCTTGGTAGTGCCGGGCACAGCCATGACGGTGACATCACGCTTCATGGCTTCGCGCACAGTAATCATGGACCCTCCGGTCGTGCGCGACTCCACCACCACCAACACCTCGCTGAGTCCGGCAATGATGCGATTACGTAATGGAAATTGATGTGTGAGCGCTGGCGCCAATGGTGGCACCTCAGATAGCAGCAATCCTTCTGTTGCAACTCGATGCCACACCTCGTGATGCTCAGGCGGATACACCACATTCACACCTGATGCCACCACAGCTACTGGTGCCGCAACATTGGAGCCACAGGCATTAAGTGCACCGACATGTGATTCGAAATCGATGCCACGCGCAAGCCCAGACACAACACATATGCCTGCTTCGGATAAGGACTGACCCAGTTGTCGCGCAACATACCGACCAGACTGCGTAGCCGTACGCGTACCAACTATTCCTACGCGACGATGACGGAGAAGTTCCAAATTTCCGCGGGAGAACAACACAGCGGGTGCGTGCGGATCACCGATAAGCGAGGTGGGATACATCGCGTCAGTATTCGTTGTGACGGTGATGTTGTGATCGAGACACAACTCTGCAATGTGGACGAGCGATTCATCGGTGACTAAGTGCCATGCGCTCCAACAATCGGGGGAAATCTTTTGCAATGGCTTTTCACCTGCTTGCAACATTTCCCACACCTGCGACGGAGCCCCCAACTGCAACAGCCTGCGCAGACGACCATGGGTCAGCATGGGCATTGATGCCAATGCGGCCGCATACGTCCACTGCGGATACCGCGCCGTGATCAGTGCGCTGCTCATCGGAATGTTCCGTCTGCGGAGTTAAACGACACCCGCAACATCAACGCCGCCTCTATCCATTGAGTATCAATGATTCCTGTTTCGCCATGCATGTCAGCAAGTGTTCGCGCAACGCGCCGAACACGGTGATATCCACGACCTGACAACTTTCCGCTATCTAAACGTTCGCGCATCACGTTCATGCCTCCTTCACTGAGAGGAGCTACCTCGTCCAAAACGTCTGCCGGAATCGCCGAGTTCACACAACCTTGTCTTGACAACGAAAGGTCGCGCACCGTGCGTACTCGTTCGGCCACCCGTGCGCTGCATTCTCCGCTACTCGCCGACGTGAGTTCTGCTGTACTCGGACGCGCAAGGTTGATACGTAGATCAAATCGATCAAGGAGTGGTCCGTTAAATCGTCTGAAGTATCGCTGGCGCATGGGTAACTGACATCCACATGGGCCTGGTCCCCCGCCTCCGCATGGGCACGGATTAGTGGCGGCTACTAACAAACTGCGCGCGGGCATAGAAATTGACCCTTGCGCTCGCGCAATATGCACCACCCCTTCTTCTAATGGTTGGCGCAATGCATCGAGAACTGTTGGTGCAAACTCGCCCATTTCATCAAGAAACAACACGCCGTTGTTCGCAAGGGTGAGCTCGCCAGGGCGAATATGAGTGGACCCACCTCCCACCATTGCCGCGATGGACATGCTGTGATGCGGTGAACGAAATGGAGGCGACGTAACAACACCAGCGTGAAGAGGTATTCCTGCGGCACTGCGCACCATGGCACATGCAAACGCCTCCTCTTCTGTGAGTCGCGGCAAAATGCCAGGCAATCGTTTGGCCAACATTGATTTGCCCGCGCCGGGCGGACCCACCATGAGCAGATGATGGACGCCAGCTGCTGCTACTTCTAACGCCAACCGCGCACTTGCCTGTCCACGCACATCAGATAAATCAGGAACCACGTCATGATCAACTGCGATGTCGTGAGTGTCGGTATCGGGCCACGGCGTATCGCCCTTCAGCACGTTCACTAGTTCTCCCAGGCAACGAACTGCGCGTAGTTTTTCTGGGCGCGCCAACATTGCTTCGGGTACTGCCGAATGCGCCACCACTGCAATCGTGTCGCGGACTGCTGCTACCAACGGTGCGGTGCCAGGTGTTGGCCGAAGTGAACCATCGAGACCTAATTCGGCGATGAACGACATACCGGCAACCGATTCGGGCACTAATTGTTCATTCGCCACCAAGACACCGATTGCAATAGCCACATCGAGACCGGCACCACCTCGACGTTCGCCTGCACCTGCCAAATTGATGGTGATGCGTTTGTTCGGCCACTCAAACCCACTTGACAACATTGCAGCACGCACTCGGTCACGTGATTCTCTGCACCCCTCATCAGGCAGGCCGACCACAGTGAACCCAGGCAGTCCATTCCCAACGTGTGCTTCCACCGTGATAGCTACGCCAGTTGTGCCAAGCAATGTTGCCGATGTGATTGCTGCGTACATGTGCAGTCCCCTTTGGGTTCCCGTCTGAAATAATCGTTGGGATGTGTACGCGACGGTTGATCTCTCTGGCATTCGTCGTGGCAGCCGGAATGGGCCTCGCGTCGTGCGGTGGCCCCGAACACACCGGAAGTGCATTTTGCGCCCAACTTGGTAAAGAACTGCCGGCTATCGCAGCGCCCGTCACCACTTCAAAAGAGGTCACCGCCATGGTGCGTCGTTATCAGCGACTTTTGGACAGAGCTCCGCTCACTATTGAGGCTGACCTGAAGGTGTTCACCGATCTGTTGAAGCAAGCAGCAAACGTGGACCCCACGAATGCGGACCAAGTACAGAAGTTGGCCGATGCGAGTTACCACGCAAACCAATCCGCGCTCAATGTTCGCGACTGGATAAAGAGCACTTGTGCCGTCGACATTTCCACTGGCATGAACATTGCACCAATGCGTCAGCCCACGACCACGATTGCAGCCACCACAACGGTGGCCTCGGTAGCGCCTACAACGGCAGCGCCCACCACTTCAACAGTTGCGCCAGTAGCAACAACTGTGCCGTGAAGATTTAGCGGATTTCTCCGCGCTTCACGATCACCTTGTCGACGAGACCATATTCTTTGGCTTCTTCAGCAGTGAACCAACGGTCGCGCTCTGAGTCGGCCTGAATATCTGCAAGGTCTCGACCTGAGTGATGGGCAATGAGTTCTGCCATCTTTTTCTTGGTGAAACGCAATTGTTCTGCCTGGATGGCAATGTCGGCAGCCTGCCCACGAAGACCGGCAAGTGGCTGGTGCATCATGATGCGAGCGTTGGGCAATGTGTAGCGCTTCCCGGCAGCGCCAGCTGTAAGGAGGAATTGACCCATGGACGCTGCGAGACCCATGCACACGGTGGCCACGTCGCAGCTCACAAATTGCATGGTGTCGTAAATTGCCATGCCCGCGGTAACCGAACCGCCAGGGCTGTTGATGTAGAGCCAGATGTCTGCGTTGGGGTCTTCGCCTTCGAGATAGAGCAGCTGTGCACAAATTTGATTTGCAATGTCATCGTTGACATCGGTGCCAAGCATGATGACGCGGTTCTTCAACAATCGGGTGAAGATGTTTGAACCTGGGTCACCTGCAGTGTCAAGGCTGACGGGGGCAACGGGAAAACCGGAAGTGCTCATAGGAATGAGGCTACCTCGTAGGGCAGAATGTAGCCGTGCCTCAATCTGCCGACTTCTCCCCCAATACAGACGAACTTCTTGTCAATAATGAGGGCTACGTCGCTCGATTTGCCGACCACGGTCTACAACTCTCCCCCAAGCGCCACCTTGCCGTGGTGGCATGCATGGACAGCCGTATGGACATTTTTGAAATGCTCGGGCTGAAGCATGGCGATGCGCACATTATTCGTAACGCGGGTGGTGTGGTGACCGACGATGTGGTGCGGTCGCTCGTGGTGTCTCAACGCCTTCTTCACACGAAAGAGATCGTTCTCATCCACCATACGAATTGCGGTCTGCAAACAGTGAGTGAGGATGAGTTCAAACACGAAATTGAAGCCGAGTGTGGCATCAAGCCGTGGTGGGCGTTAGAAACTTTTGGCGACCCGTACATCGACGTTCGCCAGTCAATGGCTCGACTACATCACAGTCCATTTGTTGTACACAAAGACAACATCCGTGGTTTTGTCTACGACGTTGAAACTGGCGCGCTACATGAAGTGCAAGCCGACCCTCGCCACCTTGACTAACTAGCCAGTTCTAGTACGGGTCAACCACGGGGGCTTCGTTGATGCCCTTCATGCGTTGACCAGACGTTTGGCCGCGCTTGCCTGCGGGCACTAATCCGGTTACTCCAGCAAGTCCTACCAATGGCATGTTGCCATACACGGTTTCCACGCGATCGTCTGACAACTCAATGGTTTCGTGGAAAATTCCCACCGAACCATTGTCCTTGATTCGTCGGTTGAAGGCGCGCCAAGCAGGAAGATGATTGTTGTCGGCCGACCGGGCATACGCATTCAACTTGTCAAAGGACTCCCAGTACTGCCACACCACGAACATGCGACCGCTCACCATGGTGCGTGGCGTACCAACAAGTCCGAGAGTTCGATTCTTCATAAGTTCTGCGATCATTCGAGGCATCGCAACGAAAACGGGCAACCACGCCCACACTTTCCACCAACTATTGATGCGCATACCAATAAGGAACAGCACTTTTCCGTCGGCGCCTTCATCGGCTGACCATCTTCCCTTATTAATCTTTGCCATGACTTCCACCCGCTACATGATTATTCGCGGTCAATACCGCTGAATATGACTACCACTTTTTCTTCGGCATGAATTTCATCGCGTATCTGCAGAAGTCCTGCTAGGCCGGCCGAACCCGTGGCGCTAACGCGAATGTTGGTGCACTCACGGGCCAACTCATGTGCGCGCACAACATTTGTTTCTGTCGCAACAACCGGCGAACCGTCCGTGTCGGCCATTGCATCCAATATGGAAATCCAGTCGTAAGTTTCATCATCAAGAATTCCGTCAGCAAGTGAATGCGGCTCTTGTTCCCAGGCCCACATGCATTCGCTCCATCGAGGCCCTGCATCACGCGCACCACCCGTGGCAACGGCATGTTCGTAAGCGCGAGCAAGGGGTGCACACCCCTCGGTTTGCACCGCATGAAGTTTCGGATGTACCCCAATGTTCTGAAAACTGTTGCCAATACACGCAGCAAACGCTCCGCCGCCTACCTGAGCAAAAACGCGACTTGTGCGATGGCCGAGGTCTTGAATTATTTCCCAGCCAATAGTGCGGCCACCGTCAAGGCACCATGCATTCTCAGTTCCTTGCACACCAAACGGAATGGCGCCGTTCACTACCGCTTCACGAAATCTCAATACGCATGGATCACCAGGTGGGTCGGAATCGCGTCGTTCACAGACCCGAATTTCAGCGCCCAAACCGTTCAATGTTTGCAACACAGCATCCGACGCAAACGTGGGCACGTGCACAGCGATGGGCCACTTCATTGCCGCAGCCAAAGTGGACGCAGCTATGGCCGCATTTCCACACGATGAAATGGCCAGAGGAGGACGTTCTGTAACCGACTTCCACGGTGCAACTCCTGCGCGTTCAGCCATGACCAAATGAATGAGTTCAGTGAAGAGGTGGCGAGCTTTTTGCGAACCACCAACGTTGTGTGTTTCGTCTTTGATCCAGATTCCCCCATTTGAACTGAACCCCAAGACATCACTCAACGCATCTGCTCGTGCGATAGGTGTTCGGGTGAATCCGATTCCGGCTGTCACCATGACCGCCAGATTCAATTCACGGATTATTTGCTCTCGTTCCTGATCAGGTAAACCAACGGCAGCACCGAATGCATCGACCGCTAAATAATGACGGAATGCGATAAATGGGTTGGGGTCATCGAACGGCCGAAATGGCACCACCTGCGACGCAAAGTGCAACACATGATGACGATCACTTGTCGTGGAATTCGGACAGACAAACGACAATGGCGTACCGATATCAACTGTTGCTCCGCAGACAGCACATTGCAGTCCAGTAACCACTGGTTCGGACCACGGAGTCATATGACCTACTTGACTGCAGCAACGCGAGCGTTGAACTCTTGCACGAGCCCGTCCCACACTGGCGTGAATGCACGCACAGATTGCCAGAACGACTGGGAACGACGTGCTTCAAAGATGTCAAGTGGTGTTCCCTGCTGTTCAACCCAGGTGTAGTAGCCAAGGTTGAAAATTCGATTGCGGTCACGCTCGGTGCAATCAATCATGTTGCCCGTATCCACTGAACCGAGATGCTGGCTGAAAACTTCCGCGGCATTGATGTCGGTGAATTCGCCATTGAATTCACCGGCAATTGTTTTTGCGCGTTCGCTGGGGTACAAGTTTCCACCATCGGTGGCAATGGTGACGATGGCATCATTAGCGCCGTAACCCAGCAGTTTTGCGGTCTTGATTGCGGCCAACACGTTGCAAATGGACGAGAACCCAAAGTGAGTGAGCGCATCAAGAAGTTCGGGAGTCGCTCCATGACGAGTTTGCAAATATTTCTGTCCAGCAGGAGTGTTGAACAGCACGTCAAGCTGATCAGTGGCCTCATCAGAAACTCCGACAACTACGTCTGTATTCATCACGTTGTGGATGAGCGGGATGTGCTTGTCGCCAATTCCTTGAATGTTGTGTTCGCCAAAACCGTTTTCCAGCATGGTGGGGCATTCAAGTGCTTCGACTGCAACAACTTTGGTGCCGTATATGTCTTTCAATCGGTCACCAGCAGCAATAGTGCCGGCCGATCCGGTAGCCGATGTGAATGCAGCAAGTCGAATATTTGAGTGGCCATTGGCCTTCACGTGCTCAAAGACATGTGCAAGTGCACGACCCGTAACTTCATAGTGGCCAGCGTGATTACCAAACTCACAGAACTGATTGAGAATGAAATTTCCTGGATCTTTTGCCATCTCATTGCAGGCGTCGTAAATCTCTTTAACGTTGCTTTCCGTTCCTGGCGTACGAACAATGTCGGCGGGGTCAACAACCCATTTGTCAAGCCAGTCAAATCGTTCCTGCGACATTCCAGCCGGTAACACGGCAACACCGCGCGAGCCCATGAGACGTGAGATGGCGATTCCGCCACGCGCATAGTTACCAGTAGATGGCCACACTGCACGGTGCTTGGTGGGATCGAATTGCCCCGTAATAACACGTGGCACGAAACACGAATACGCGGCGAGCACTTTGTGTGCGGTGATCATGGGGAATCGATCGCCGAAAACGACGATGATGGGAGCATCAACACCAGTGAGCGACGACGGCAATACCACGTGGTCTGGAACGGACACGCGATCGCCTGCCAGGTTGTTGTACCAATGAACTCGGAACAAGTTGCGTGGATCTGCCGCGTTCTTATCCACACCGGCTGTTTTGTCTGCAGGAATAGAACTTGGATCGGCTAACTCAGCAAATGTTGGCAACACAATGTTCTGCTCGGCGAAACGCTTCGCGCTGTTTTGCAGAGAGGCTTCGTTCACCACTTTGTCGGCTAATCCGAGTTGTTCGGACAGCACCGATGCGTCAAGGGTGGATTGCAATGAATGGCCAGTTGTCGTAGTCACCTGCCTAGTTTGACACCTTTTCACCCCAAAGCCCCGAGTTCCCCCTGTACCCTGCTCATGTCGCCGGTGTAGCCCAATTGGCAGAGGCAGCAGGTTTAGGTCCTGCGTGTTGGGGGTTCGAGTCCCTTCACCGGCACTGTGAATATCAACGAATTGCCCACACCCGCTGTTGTTATTGACTTCGATGGTCTGCAAAAGAACATCGAAACCATGGCTGCAATTCATCCCGGACGCAGACTACGACCCCACATCAAGGCTCATAAGTGTTCCGGAATCGCAGCACAACAAGTGGCTGCCGGTCACAACAGTTTTACCTGCGCCACTCCTCGAGAAATCCTTGGTCTTGTCAACCTTGGCATTGGAAACGATTTCTTGTTGGCCAACGAAGTACTAGACCACTCTCGACTCAGCGCCCTGGCCGAAGCGCAAGACTCGGCTCTCATTACGGTCGCCATCGATTCACACGAGACTCTTGCCGCAGCTCATAAGGCTGGCATCAGGAGTGTGCTCATTGATGTAAACGTGGGCATGCCCCGATGTGGCATCGATCCTGCACACGCTGGCGCACTTGCTGATGCTGCTCGCACACTTGGCATCGATGTTCGCGGGGTCATGGGTTACGAAGGCCATCTCATGATGGTGAAAGATCGCGATGAAAAAAAGAAGCAAGTACACGCGGCCATGGCCTTGCTTGCAGCAGCCCACTCAGATGTTGGTGGAGACATTGTGTCTGCTGGCGGAACCGGAACGCACGACATGTTCACTGGCACCACCGTGAATGAAGTGCAAGCGGGAAGTTACGCACTCATGGATTCGCAATACGCAGAACTCGGACACAATTTCGTGCAGTCAATGTGGGTAGTGGGAACAGTTATTTCCAGCAACGACAAATGGTCAGTGATTGATGCCGGCATCAAGGCGCTAGCAATGGACCATGGCAATCCCACCATCAAAGATCATTCGGTGTGGTTTTGCTCAGATGAACACACCACGTTCTCCGTCAACGAAGGAACGGCCACTCCTGTAATAGGTGACCGTATTTTTGTGACGCCCGCTCACATTGACCCCACCATGGCATTGCACGACATTGCGTATGTTGCAAATATCTACGGCGATGTAGTGGACGAGTGGCCCATCGACCTACGCGGTTGGTAGCAGTTATATCTCCAGGCCAAACAAGCGCGACAACAGGCCAGGCACTTGAGCCAATGCGCGACCCCTGTGAGAGATGGCATCTTTTTCTTCGGCCGACATCTCGGCGAACGTACGCCCGTCGCCTTCGGCAGGAATGAAGATTGAGTCGTAACCAAAGCCGGCGTCACCACGATCAGATTCGGCAATTGTTCCTGCACATTCACCCTGCAAGAAGTGCATCTCCCCTTTTGCATCAACCAACGCAATGACCGTGCGAAAACGAGCCGAACGATCAGCCACTCCGTGTAACTGCTTCAACAGCAATGAACGATTTTCTGCATCCGTTGAATGTTCTCCAGCAAACCGAGCGCTGCGGACACCAGGTGCGCCGTTCAGTGCAGTTACCTCGAGTCCGGTGTCATCAGCTATTGCCCATTCTGTGACCGCGTTCGCAACCTCCACCGCTTTGATGATGGCGTTTCCCTCCAATGTGGGTGCAGTCTCCTCTACATCGCCGACATGTTCAGGACGTGGCAGCAACGTGACCCAATCGGGCAGCATGCGTGCGAGTTCTTCAACCTTTTTGGGGTTTGCGCTCGCGCACACGAGACGAATCATGGTTATCGCGACAGCGGACGAGCAGTTGGTGCTTCAGCCAGCAAACCTGCCTGCAAATCGAAAATGCGCTGTAATCCTGAATCAGCCAACGTCAACAACGAATCAAGCTCGCCACGACTAAAGGCCATGCCTTCAGCGGTGCCTTGTACTTCTACAAACTTTCCTTCGCCACCATTCACAGGGCGCAACATCACCACGTTCATGTCAACTTCGGCAGTGGAATCCTCCACGTACGGCAAGTCGAGCACCGGGGTGCCACCACAAATTCCCACCGAAATTGCTGCGCAGTACGAATGGAGTGGATTGGTATCAATGGCGCCGTTCTGAACCAATCGAGTCACCGCATCATGCAAAGCCAGGAATCCGCCGCAGATACTGGCGGTACGGGTTCCGCCGTCGGCTTGCAATACATCACAGTCCACAACAATTTGACGTTCACCCAACGCACGCATATCTACCGCAGCACGTAACGCGCGACCGATTAGACGCTGAATCTCCACGGTGCGTCCGCTTTGCTTTCCTTTAGCTGCTTCACGATCAACACGTTCGGGCGACGAACCAGGAAGCATGGAATACTCCGCTGTCACCCAACCCTTGCCGGTTCCCTTCATCCAACGCGGCACGTCTTCGTCAACAGATGCGGTGCAAAGGACCCGAGTTTTTCCAAAACTCACCAACACAGAACCAGCAGACATTTCAGTGAAATCGCGTTGAAAAGAAATAGGGCGAAGCTGGTCTGCGGTGCGGCCATCTGGTCGTGTCATGGTGATTCCTTCGGTGAAAGCACACAAATTGTGCGCACTATGTTTACTCGCTCTATGAGCGTTCCCAACGACTTGCGGTTGAAAGTTCTGGCCCCAGCAAACGTCGTCCAAAATCGGCAAACCATTCCACGTCACCCGATGACAAGAACGTATGCGTTCCCGCGCGGTCGTGAGACGCCAACAACCCTTGCTCTCGCAGCATGTCTGCCAACGCGAACGCGGTCTCATCGGCGCTCGATACCAACACCACTCCAGAGCCCATCACTTCGCTGATGACCCGGGACAAATACGGATAATGGGTACAGCCAAGCAATAACGCGTCGATATTCGCAGCAACGATGGGCGCCAACAATCGTTCGGCCAACAACATCACTTCGTCGCCCGTGGTCTGGCCGCGCTCCACAAATTCAACAAAACCTGGACACGCAGTAGCCACATATTCAAGTCCTGCATCAACGGCGGCAAGGGCTCGTTGATAAGCACCCGATGAGATAGTTCCTACAGTTCCGATAACGCCCACTCGTCGCTTGGACGTGGCCAAGGCAAGTGCACGAGCTCCAGGCTCCACCACACTCACTACCGGCACTGGCAATTCATTCGATAACTCATCGAAGGCGGCAGCAGAAGCGGTGTTACATGCCACCACAATCGCCTTCGCATCGTGATTGTTCACCAAACTCCACGCAATTTCGCGCGAGAACTCTCGCACCTCATCGGCTGGTCGCGGGCCGTATGGATATCGACCAGTATCTCCGACATAGACCAAGTCTTCTGCAGGCAGTACATCAATCACAGCGCGCGCAACTGTGAGGCCACCGAAGCCGGAATCAAACATTCCGATGGGCCTGTTGTCAATGCCGGTCATTCCGCAAGGCTAGGCGTAGTGTCGTGTCTCATGCTGACAGCCACACTTCTCGCCCTTGCGGCTGCAGTACTTCATGCCTCGTGGAACCTGTGGGTGAAGCAAAGCGGCGATCGCTGGTTGGCGTTGTGGGGTCAAATGACCGTGGGCGCCGTTATGTGCGCCATTGTTCTCGTCTTCACGGGGTGGCCGGCCAATTTGGCGTGGTGGCCAGTCATCACAAGCGGGATGATCCACGTGGTGTACGTGGGTACGTTGGCTCGGGCGTACAACATTGGCGACTTCTCGGTCACATATCCCATCGCGCGCGGCACCGGCGCGCTTATTGCCGCCATTGGTGGAGTGTTGTTTCTCTCTGATCACTTAAGCGTTGTGAATCTTGTTGGCATCGCCATTGCCGTTGGCGGAATATTGCTTCTTGCCGGAAAGGCCGACAATGCACACGTCGTGGCCGCACTGATGGTTTCTGCGTGCATCGGTTTGTACTCAGTGATTGACGGTCACGGATCACGACTCACAGGCGGAAACTTGTACCCACTTGTCCTGTTCATCTCCACCGGAACGTTTGTCACTGCGTATGGCGTTGTCACTCATCGCACACATGAAATGGTGAATGCTTTGCGCCTCTCGTGGCGGCGATTCGCTCTCGCTGGCGCAGCGTCAGTGCTCACTTATTGGATGGTGTTGATTGCCATGCAAAAAGCACCGGTTGGCTATGTCACTGCGTTGCGCGAATCAAGCGTGGTCATCGTTGCACTGGTGGGAACTCGATACCTCGGAGAGTCCGACAGCAAGCGCCGAGTAATTGCAGCTGTTGTGGTTCTAGCGGGGTTGGTTGTATTGATTGCGGGACGCTAAGCGTCTACGCCCACCATCTAGAAGTAGATGATCTTCTCTGCAGCAGCTTCTGCCTGGTCGAGATCGTCGGTGTATGCGCCGGTGGAGAGATACTTCCAACCGCCATCGCACACGATGAACACGATGGTTCCTTCTTCGATTTCGCTTGCAACCTTTACCGCTCCGGCGAGCGATGCACCGGAAGAGATGCCAGCAAAAATGCCGCATTCGGCGACAATGCGGCGAGTCCACTCAATTGACTCGCGTGGACGCACAACACGCTTGCGGTCTAGTACATCGCGGCCGTGCCAGTTATCAAACACAGGCGGAATGTAGCCATCATCAAGATTGCGCAAACCTTCTACGCGCTCGCCGAGTGGTGGTTCAACCGCAACAATCTTGATTTCGGGATTCTGCTCTTTGAGGTACTTGCCAACGCCCATCAGAGTGCCACTGGTTCCGAGACCAGCAACGAAGTGAGTGATCTCTGGGCAATCACGGAAAATCTCTGGCCCCGTTGTTTCGTAGTGAGCGCGAGGGTTTGCATCATTGCCGTATTGATACAAGAAGCACCATTCGGGATGTTCTGCGGCCATTTCCTGTGCGCGACGCACGGCACCATTGGAGCCTTCTTCACCCGGCGTGAGAATGATTTCGGCGCCAAAAACTTCGAGCATTTGACGACGCTCGATGCTCACCGAGGTGGGCATGAGGATGGTGATGGGGTATCCCTTCATGCGCGCAATGGCGGCAAGGGCAATGCCGGTGTTTCCCGAAGATGGTTCAATGATGCGCTGACCAGGCATAAGTCGACCCGTGCGTTCGGCGTCTTCAATCATCGACTTGGCGATGCGATCTTTGACAGAACCAAACGGATTCTGACTCTCCAACTTGGCGACAAGACGCACGTTGGGGTTGGGCGACAAATTGGAGACGTCGACCATAGGGGTATTGCCGATGAGCTCGAGAGCGTTTTGCATCACGAACACAGACCCACCATTCCTTCTGACGTCTGCAATAGACATGTCACTCCTTTCGGCGCCATATGGCGACCTCAGGTACAACCCAAGGCATTGTCGGGCTATTCCCGATAATTCCAGTCGGAATTGTAACCCTTTAAATCCACAGTGTCACCCCCTCATATATAAGGGTTTGCTGGAATCACACGGGTGAGATGACCTCTTCGGTGATGGTTTCGCCCTCAATTCGGTACGAACGGGCCTCTGGAGCATCTCGCATGAGAGTGACGATGATGTAGTGCCAGCCCGGGTCGGGCGCCTGGGCCACGTCCGTCGGACTGGGGTACGCCTCGGTATGGGTGTGACTATGAGCGCATCCAATAATTTCAAGCCCGTCGGCCTCGGCAGCCAACTCGGCGCGCAGATGCTCCTTCGGGTCGATGGTGTACACCTTGGCACTGTGGGCGATGTTGGTGGTGGGAACGAAACGCACCACTTCATTGGTGTTGGGATTCCCCACTAACAGCCCGCACATTTCTTCGGGGAAACAGTCGTACCCGTGCTTTGCCATGGCGGCAATCGCATCGGACGGAACGGAAATGTGCGGCTGTGACATCACTACACACGCTACCGATACCCTTCATGCCTCATGGCAAAGAGCCCCAACTCCGTTCTCGCGAGCAATCGCAAGGCCCGACACGATTACGAGATTCTCGACGTGTACGAGGCCGGCATTGTGCTGCTCGGTAGCGAGGTAAAGAGCCTGCGTGCCGGCCAGGTGCAATTGGTTGACGCCTATGCCCGCGTGCTCGACGGCGAAGTGTGGCTCGACGGCGTCCATATCTCCCCCTACCAATTTGCCGTGGGTGTGGGCGCACACGACCCCGACCGCCCCCGCAAACTGCTCATGCATCGCGACGAGATCGAACGTCTCGGTGATCGCATTGCGCGCGAACGACTGTCTCTCGTTCCCCTCGCCCTCAAACTCATCGACGGTCGCGTGAAAGTCGAACTTGCACTTGCGCGCGGTCGCAAGAAGGGCGACAAGCGTCAGGCCATCGCCGAGAAAGACGTACAGCGCGAAATGCAACGTTCGCTCGGTCGCCAACGCAAAGGCATGGACTAGCCACTTCGTGGTTTATGCCGCACACATATCCGGCATGAAAATTGAAGAATCCTTCTCCGTTGAGCCGTGCTACTTTCCCAGCATGTCGGAAATTCACCTCGACAATGTTCCCAAAGAAGTTCTCGACCGCCTGAGAACAATTGCAGACCGAGACGGTTGCTCTGTTCGCGACGTCATCTTGATTGCTATCGAACGCGACTTCGATCTTCGAGACCATGCTCAATTCATTGACGAATTATTCGCCCATCCCACAGGCGCAAAGACCACTCGCGAAGAGATGCAAACGCTCTTCGATGAACTGCGTGCTGAACGAGAAGCCCGTTGAAAACGGTAGATGCATCGTCGCTCATTGACCTCTTCACATTTCCTGAGAAATTCACAGCACACCAAGATCTTCTAAGAGAACGACTGATTGCACCGGCAATTCTGGTTCCGGAGTTTCTTAATGGAATTCGAAAAATGACCTTAAGAAAGTCCATCTCCAGCAGCCTGGCTGACGAAGCTGTTCAACGCTTCACATACCTGCGAATAGAACTCACCACCCTGTCTTCCTACAGAAGCGAGCTATGGCGAATGCTTTCAAATTTCACTCCATATGACGCCACCTACGTTTTCTTGGCAAACAGAACACGAACACCACTTCTCACATCGGACGCCAGGCTGGCGAGAGCTGCTATGAGCACGACAGACGTAATCCTTCTGGAATAACCAAGAAGTACCTAACTACTTGTACGAATCTTGGAAATCATTGGCACTTCCCTGCCGTACACTGAACTCACACAACCAACCAATGGGGCTGACAGGTTTCGACAGCAGTTTCGTTGTTTGCACGTGCAACCCGAATTGCTCAGATTCGTTAAACGGGGCAAAAAACAGAATTGCCAACGAGCAGTTCGCTCTCGCAGCTTAATTTCTAAGCGGTAGAGAGACATCGTGACCAGCAATGGCGCACGGGGCCAGTTCATCGCAGCCCGGCAACAGAAGCGGTGGATGACGGCGAGAAAGAAAGCTGACGATGAGAAAGACCATTGACATGTTGGAAAGACAGCACGCGGTCTCGCAAGAGATGGTCGACCCGTCGATGGTGTTGCGTCAGCACTACAACGGGAATGGTTGTATCACTGGTAAATAGCGCCTGATGGACGGGGGTTCGATTCCCCCCAGCTCCACTATTTGAATAGTTATTCTTCGATAACGAGTTTGTCAGATTTATTCACGCGAATGCATGAGTCTCCAAACAGAGATTCGATGGACTGAATCATCTGTGAAGAGCCACCGACGTACAGGGACCAGAAATCGACATCGGTTGCAAGGAACCACGAATGATCATCAGGCCATACCAAGTCAGGGTTGCGCCAATCCACTGAACCTGGATATTTCAGTTCACCAATTGAGTCAACGTCACCCGTAAGCAGAAAGTAATTCCGATTCAACATTTCAAGTTTTGGAATTTGTGACATTGCCTCATCTGTGGATTCGGCACAAAAGCCATGCCCTTCCCAGATGCCAAAATTCAACGCGCTATGTGACATCGAGTGTGCGACACATACTGAAATAAGTGAGAGGAACTGTTCTTTGTACGCCAACCACCAGTCCTTCGTTCCACGTGCTGTTGCAAGTATTCGTACAACAACTTCAAATCCGTTGGGTACAAGCGCGCCCACTGTCCAGGGGTCCCCACTGCAACCTTCACGAACCCACTCGCCTATCGCCGAAGACGGAACTGGCGATATTGATTCACCAAAAGACGGAGCAGCCACACCGCCAAACTAGTCAGCCTTTGTCAGGCATCAACCGCCGAAGCACGAACAGTTAATGTGAATGGTCGTTGTCATGAACACGGGAGCCACCAATGACGATTGATCCATTCAGTGCCACGTATGCCGAGGCGCGAGAGAAGTTTCTCATTGCAGCTAACAATGCGGATGCCGAGATGTGGTCGTACGAGCATCCACTCGCCGGGCCCGACGGTGGTGAGTTATTCACCGACTGCGCATGGATCGGGCCACGCGATGCGGCAAAGGTGCTGGTGTTGGTGTCGGGCACGCATGGTGTTGAGGGGTACTGCGGTTCAGGTGCCCAAATTGATTGGCTACGTCGTCGCGAGTACGCATTGGTGGGTGCCGATACTGCGGTGTTGTTAATTCATGGCATCAATCCATACGGCTTTGCGTGGAAGCGTCGCGTAACAAACGAGAACGTCGACATGAATCGCAACTTCATCGATTTCTCTGCACCACTTCCGGTGAACCCGCTGTATCACGAACTTGCCGACGCATTGGCACCCACCGATTGGAGCGAGGAATCACAAACCGCAGGTCGTGCTCAGATCCTCGCGTTTGCCCGCAAATACAGTTTCGAAGCGATGGCGCAAACCGTGAGCGGTGGTCAGTACACCAATCCGGATGGCCTCTTCTTTGGTGGTTCAGAACCAACGTGGTCGCGACTCACGCTTGAATCAATTTTTTCGGAACACCTGTCTCAAGCTCGCATCATTGGCATCGTCGATTACCACACCGGTCTCGGACCCATTGGTTACGCGGAGCCCATCATCACTACTCCCCCTGGCTCACCAGAATCAGAACGTGCACTCACATGGCATGGGCTTGCAGCAAAAGTGATCGGAGCCGGCGATTCGGCTTCGGCAGAAATCGCCGGCGACTGGCTATGTGCAGCACCACACCTTCTCTCACACGCACAAGTCACTGGTATCTCGTTGGAATACGGAACTGTCGATTCCAATCAAGTGCTTGCTGCCCTCATGGCCGACAACTGGGTGCACAATTACGGCGACCCGCTCAGTGCCCAAGGTAAGGAAATTAAAGCGACCATCTTTGGTGCGTTCTTCATTGACACCGACGAGTGGCGAGGCATGGTGCTGGGCCAATCTCTCATGACCGTTCGTCAATCAATCAACGGTCTTGCGCAAGCAACCGCATAAGAGAAGGTCCACATATGAAGATTTCAGTCAATGGCGTCCAACTCTTCGTGGAGGTCTTAGGACCAAAGTTTGTGCCTCAGGGTTCCACCATGGTGGAACGTCCTACAGTTCTTGCGCTGCACGGTGGCCCCACCGACCACGCACACATGATGGCCATGGTTGCGCCACTAGTGGACTTTGCACAGGTGGTGTTGTACGACCACCGAGGATGCGGTCGCAGTGAACACGGCGATCCAACTCTGTGGCGTATGGAGCAATGGGCCGACGATGTACCCGCCGTGTGCGAGGTGTTGGGAATCGAAAAACCCATCGTGTTCGGACATTCATTCGGCGGAATGGTGGCGCAAACGTATGCGGCGCGTCATCCGGGTCATGCCTCAAAACTCATTTTTGCGGGCACCGGACCACGATTCGATGTTCAGATGTCGGCAGAAGGTTTCCGCAAACAAGGCGGTGACATCGCAGCCGATGCATGGTCTGCATGGCTTGCTAATCCCACTGCAGAAACGACGGCCAACTTCGGAACACATTGTCGCCACCTGTACACGGTTTCGCGAAAGATGGATCCCGAGGTGGAAGCGCGCACCGTTACCAACATTGCGTTGTTGTTTGACTTCTTCGCCCGAGAGATCAAACGATTCGATGTCACGCACATTCTTTCAGCCGTCACCGAACCAGTGTTGATTCTGGGCGGGCAAGAAGACCCAGTAATGCCACCGACGTATCAGGACGCTCTTGAATCTGCTTTAATCAATGCGCCCGTCACGCGCGTGAACTTTGCTCAGTGTGGCCACGCAATGGCTGCCGACGCACCAATAGAACTGGCCGATGCCCTTCGCACCTTCGTTCTTGGTTAGAGAAGGCTGAACGTAAGACCAGCAAGTGCCAAGTGGTAGGTGACCATAATTCCAACACCATGCCATGGCTTCGGTGCGACAAAACGCGTTTCAGCAATCAACGAATCTGATGCCATAAAAATTACAGCGCCCGCAATGGCATACACATTTCCACTGCCGATGGCACCAACTGCCATCGACGAGATGACCACCATGTATGCCACTACCGGTACTACCAACTCGCTGTGACCCGACCCTTTGATGGCAGCAACAAATCGACCCGACAGGAATATCGCAGCAATCGATGCGAGGACGATGCCGGGAATCACTCGAGAAATTGTGGCGTCACCCGTTGCAAAACTGATGGTGAAGAGAACCTGGCCCACCGCAAAAGATGCGAGCCCCGGAATGAATGCATCTTTGGGAAGCATGAGAAACACATCGCCTGCGATACAAAACACGAGGGCCGCAATTCGCCATGCCCATGACGCATCGTGCACAATGTCAAACGACGCAGCTACAGCGAGAAACGCTGTTGTTGCAGCTGGTTTGCTGACGTATTCAAGAAGTGCATTTTCACGTGCGACGGACACCCAATTTGTTGCAGCCATCACAAGCGCAATAACAAGAAAAACTATTGAAGTTGTGGTCATGGGGTCATTCTTCCAGAGCGCATCTCGCTATGTGAACATGTTGCACAACTAGTCTCTTTCCGTGACGAACACCAGAGCACATTTAGAACATCAGCAACAAGATGACAAACATGGTGCAAAAGTTGGCACCGCGGCACTCACCTTGGGTGCACTTGGCGTGGTGTACGGCGATATTGGCACCAGCCCTCTGTATTCACTGAAGGAAGCCTTCAACGAGACATCGCACATCATGACGGTGGACAAGGTGAACGTGTATGGCGTGTGCTCGCTTGCCTTCTGGGCTCTCATCATCATCATTTCGGTGAAGTACCTCATGTTCGTGATGCGCGCGGACAACAAGGGTGAAGGCGGAATTCTGGCTCTCACTGCCCTCGTAATGCCCAAGACCGGATCCGCACGGAAAGCTGGCATTCTTGTGGCACTTGGTGTGTTCGGCACGTCGCTTCTTTACGGCGACGGCGTAATCACGCCTGCAATCTCGGTGTTGAGCGCCGTTGAAGGCCTTGAACATGTGTCCACGTCATTCAATGACTGGGTCATCCCAATTTCCATTGCAATCATCGTCGGATTGTTCCTGGTGCAAAAACGTGGCACCGGCGGCATCGGCAAAGTGTTTGGCCCCATCATGATTCTGTGGTTCGCCACCATTGCAGTGCTCGGATTCTCAAAAGTGATTGGCGCACCAGGAATTCTTGAATCAATCAATCCCATATATGCCGCTCGATACTTCACGCACGAATCGATGAAGGCATTCCTTTCGCTGGGTTCCATTTTTCTGGTAGTGACGGGCGGTGAAGCGTTGTACGCAGACATGGGCCACTTCGGTCGTCGACCCATTACTCTTGGTTGGTACGGGATGGTTCTTCCTTCTCTCCTACTGAATTATTGGGGTCAAGGTGCCTATTTGCTGGAACACACTGGCGAGCGACCTGAGAGCATCTTTTTTGAAATGGCTCCGAAGGCCGTACTGCTTCCATTGGTCATTCTTGCCACTTGCGCCACCATCATTGCCTCACAAGCATTGATCTCAGGGGTGTTCTCACTCACTGCTCAGGCCGTGCAATTGGATTACTTACCTCGCATCAAAATTCGTCACACCTCTCAACACCATGAGGGCCAAATTTATGTACCGCTCGTGAATTGGGTACTAATGGTGGCGTGCGTCGGACTTGTTCTTGGATTCCGCACTTCCACCAACTTGGCTGCTGCGTATGGAATCGCTGTCACCATGACCATGGCAATCACCACGCTTATCTTTTTCCGTGTGATGGTGGATAACTGGGGCTGGAACAAACTGAAAGCGTTTGCTATCGCCATTCCCTTATTCATTATTGAACTTGGATTCTTGGGTGCCAATGTCATCAAGATTCCACATGGTGGTTGGTTTGCACTCGCAGTGGGCGTGATGCTGATGGTGCAAATGCAAACGTGGCGTCGAGGGCGCGCGTTAGTAGCCCAGCGAACCCATAGAGGCGAACGTGCCGTCGATGATTTAATGCGAGAAACATCTGACGTCACTCGGGTTCAGGGAACCGCAGTGTTCCTCTTTAAAGAAGTTGGCAAGGTGCCGCCGGCACTCCTCAACAATGTGAGACACAACAAAGTGCTGCATGAGACCTCTCTTATTGTGGCCGTGAACACGCGCTCAGACCCGCGAGTTGAGCCAGATCGTCGTGCAGTGGTTTCCCAGGTGGCTACTGGAGTATTTCAAGTAGTGCTGCACTTTGGATTCATGGAGGAACCAAATGTTCCACTTGCACTTTCGGCAATTGAATACCCAGGGCTCGAATTCCATGCTGAAGAAGCCACGTACTTCATCGGTCGCGAATCAATCATCGCTGGCGAAATACCTGGCATGAGCCCGATGGCGGAGCATCTGTTCGTACTTCTCAACCGTGGCGCCGACAGCGCAGTACGATTCTTCAACTTGCCCACCGACCGAGTGTTCGAAGTGGGCGTACGCGTAGAAATTTAGAAGTAACTGTTACTTCTTCTTGCGAATAACGCCGTCTTTCACAGCGGCAGCTGCGACAGCGGGCGCAACCTTTTCAACAATGGTCTTGTCGAAGACTGAAGGAACAACAAAGTCTGGTGACAATTGTGAGTCAGTGACGCTCTCGGCAATTGCGATTGCTGCTGCAAGCTTCATGTTTTCAGTGATGTCGGTTGCATTGGCATCGAGTGCACCACGGAAGATGCCAGGAAACGCCAACACGTTGTTGATTTGGTTCGGATAGTCGCTACGGCCGGTGGCCATCACTGCAGCCAGACCGTCACATTGTTCTGGGCGAATTTCTGGGTCGGGGTTTGCCATTGCAAAGACCAAAGGATTCTTTGCCATGGAACGTATTTCGGCGGCGGTGATGAGGTTGGGGCCGCTCACACCGATGAACACATCGCTGCCCTTCATCACATCTGCGATGGAGCCCATCTTGCGAGACTGATTGGTGTTGTTAGCAAACCACTCTTTTGCAGAGTTCATCTCGCTGCGACCTGAGTAGACAGCGCCAATACGGTCGCATCCAACAATTTCGCCCACGCCAGCGTTGAGCAAGATTTTGCCGATTGCTACGCCTGCTGCGCCCATACCGGCGATGACCACCGAAAGATCTTCCATCTTTTTGCCAGTGATCTTCAGCGAGTTCCACAACGCAGCAAGAGTCACCACTGCCGTGCCGTGTTGGTCATCGTGGAAGACTGGAATATCAAGGCTTGCGCGCAAACGCTCTTCGATTTCAAAACATTCAGGAGCCTTGATGTCTTCAAGGTTGATTCCACCGAATGTGGGTGCGATTCGTTCTACAAATTCGACAACTTCATCGGCAGTACGAGCGTTGATACAAACGGGGAAACCGTCGACGCCGCCGAATTCTTTGAAAAGCAGAGCTTTTCCTTCCATGACGGGCATCGCACCTTCTGGGCCAATATCGCCCAAACCAAGAACTGCGGTGCCATTGCTCACGATGGCCACTGTGTTCTTTCGAATGGTGTATTCGTATGAAAGATCTGGATTGTGCTCAATCGCAGTGCAGATACGAGCCACACCAGGGGTGTACGCCATGGACAAGTCATCGCGATCGTTCACGGGCGTTGTAGTGATCACCTCAACCTTGCCACCTTCGTGCATGCGGAACGTGCGGTCCCACCAATCGAGAAGTGTGACGCCCTTGAGGGCCTTCACTGCTGCAACGATTTCCTGTTGGTGTTCCTCGTTGCGGCACTGCACCACCAAACTGCGACGCAATACGGGTCCGCGCACATCGAAGCCGTCGAGTGCACCAATGTTGCCACCGGCTTCACCGATAGCGACACACAGGCGACCGAGGCTGCCAGGCACGTTGTCGAGCTGGCAATCGAGGGCGATGGAATAGGCGGCGTTAGGAAGAGTGCTCACAGAACATAGAAGGTTATTAGCGGGACTCTCCGACCCCACGCTGATTTAGAGATTCCTGTGGATAACTACCCTTCGGTAGCCACTTTCCCCTTCCCTAGGAGACAGTTCAGTGCCCATGGGGCTCCGTCGACCCTGTGAATTAGCGACACAGCCGACAGAATGAGCACGTGCTGAATGTGCCACTTTCCATCCTCGATTTAGCCTCCATTGGCGAGGGCGAGTCGTTGAAAGACACGTTCGATGGCTGCGTGGCCACTGCTCAGCACGCCGAGAAGCTCGGCTACACCCGGGTCTGGTACGCCGAACATCACAATTCCGAGACAATTGCATCGTCTTCACCGGCTGTTCTTATTGCCCATGTTGCGGCCCATACAACTTCCATTCGGCTGGGGTCTGGTGGCGTCATGTTGCCGAACCACTCCCCCCTCACCATCGCCGAACAGTTTGGAACACTCGCCACAATTCACCCAGGAAGAATTGACCTCGGGCTGGGCCGAGCGCCAGGCACTGACCAAGTCACCATTCATGCGATGCGTCGCGACCCACGTTCTGCCGAACATTTCGCCGAAGACGTTCTTGAGCTTCAAGCATTCTTAGGCGACACATCACGTGTAGCCAATGTGGTTGCCATGCCAGGCAAGGGCACGAACGTGCCTCTGTACATCTTGGGTTCATCGTTGTACGGCGCACAACTCGCAGCACTCTTGGGCTTACCGTTTGCGTTTGCCTCGCATTTTGCTCCGCAACATCTGCATTCAGCGCTGCGCATTTACCGCGAACGATTTACACCATCGGCCATTCTGGACAAGCCGTACGCAATGGCAGCCATGGGAGTTATTGCTGCCGACACAGAAGCATCTGCATTGAAGCAATTCGAACGCCGACGTCGGGGTTTCGTCCGGCATCGTCTCCAACGGCCAAACATGCCCAAATTGAGCGATGAGGAAGTTGATGCCTTCTTGCGAACACCACAAGCAGCTTCCATTGACGAGATCTTTACTTACTCAGCTGTCGGAACTGTAGATCGCGTCATTGAACTTGTTCGAGAGTTCCACGAAGCGACACAAGCTGATGAAATCATCACCTCGCATCACGCAGAGAACACGGCGATGCGATTGCGCTCCCTCGAACTCTTGGCAGATGCCGCCGGACTCCAACCCCGCCATTAAAGTGTCGAAATCAACTTCAGGGGGAATCATGATTGAAGAAGTAGTGGAAAAATGGCATGCATACATGCGAGGCAAACTTGACGGGGGTCTCGACGTTCTCATCGCCGACAACTGCGTGTTCTATTCGCCTATCGTGTACTCCCCACAACAAGGCAAGCAACTAACCATGATGTATCTCATGGCCGCCAGCCAAACTTTGCCTGGCGACAAGAAGGACTCATCGGGCGAGAAGAAAGATGATTCCGGCAAGTTTCGTTACGTCAAAGAAGTCATGACAGGCAATACGGCCGTTCTTGAGTTCGAAACCACGGTTGAAGGCAAATACGCAAACGGAGTCGACATCATCACATGCAACGACGAGGGAAAGATCATTGAATTCAAAGTGATGTTCCGCCCGCTTCAGGCCATCAATGCTGTGCACCGACAAATGGGCGCAATGCTCGAAAAAATGAAACCGGCATAACTACCTTTTCAATTTGTTGGCCGCAAGGTTCACAATGTTCCACCATTGTGTTTCATTCATGAGCGCCACAGTGGAGTCTGGCCCCGCATCACCAATCTGAAGAACCATCAATGTGTTCCCAAACCGAGCGATGGTGGTGCGACCAACACTGACAAATTTTTCGCCTTTGGTACCAGATGGCGGTTCCACCCGCTGACTGAAGCTGACGCTTTCATCACCTATTGACTTATTGGTAATTGAAGTCATCGTGGCAGTTGCGCCGTTCTCATCGGTTGTTGATGTCCCGTTGCACGCAGTTGCGGCGCGTTTTGCGGAGCTGAGATACTCCTGCACATCCTTGTTGCTCCATGCCTGAAGCCGCATCATGCTGGCGCCATTGCCACCATCGCCGGGCTTGGACATTTCAACATCTGCTCCACTCTCACCCGCCAAGGCAATGAGTGGCTGAGCAATTGTTTTCGCCTCTTCACACCAAACAGATGGATCAATCGATGGATTTTCTGCCTGACGATGTTCAAACACCTGTCGTTGCGACTCATTCCATCCAGCCGGCATGTCAGTCACTGACAACAACGCCTCTGAAAGTTCCTTCGGAGTTCGATACGTATCACTCTTACTGGTCGCGCACGATGTCAACGATAGAACAACACAAATGGCGACAACAGAACGAAAACGGTGCAACATACGCGCACTGTATAGACGCGCCTGCGTACGTGGCGCCGTATCGAAATACCGTTTTATTCGCCAATGATCTCTTTGCGCAGTTCACGCTTCAAGAACTTGCCGGTGGCATTGCGGGGAATAGGTTCATCACGGAACCAGATCTTTGAAGGAATCTTGTAGGAAGACAATGAGGACTTGAGGAAGTTGCGCAACTCATCGTCAGTCAGCGAACCACCATCGGTCAGCACGATGACTGCAGCAACTTCTTCTCCGAGACGTTCATCCGGAATTCCGAAAACTGCAGCTTCTTGCACTGCCGGGTGGTGGTAGATAGCGGCTTCCACCTCGGTGCAATATACGTTTTCTCCGCCACGCAACACCATGTCTTTTGCGCGATCAACAATGAAGATAAAACCGTCTTCATCAATTCGCGCAATATCTCCGGTGTTGAGCCAACCATCTTTAATGGAATCAGCTGTGGCCTCTTCGCGGTTGAGATATCCCTTGATAACGATGGCGCCTTTGACGCACAAGATGCCCACCGTATTCGGACCCGCTGGAAGCGTGTTGCCTTCTTCATCAATCAACTTCACATCGAGAGTGGGCACCGCAGGTCCACACGAATCTGGTTTCGCTAGATACAACGCGTTGGAGTTCGCCGTGATAATTCCGCAGGTTTCAGTCATTCCATATCCAGTGGAGGGATTACCACCTTTCAGCGCGCCTTTAATCTTGTGCACTAGGTCAGGCTGAACAGCTGATCCACCGCCCGCGAGACCTAGCAATGACGAAACGTCACGGGTATTCCAGTCAGGATGCAGGAGCAATTCGCGACCCATGGTGGGCACGCCCGAGAAATTAGTGACACGTTCACGTTCAATTAGTTCGAGTGCGCGGCCTGCATCCCACTTATAGGTAAACACAATCTTTGCCCCGCCAACTGTTGCTGCATGGAGGATGCAGTTGCACGCGGTGACATGGAACAGCGGGGTTGGCGCCATGAATGCCGTGGGGTACACCACTTCTTTCGGCTGTGGTGGTTCCATCTCTCCTGCGGCGATTGCTTTGGTTTCGGCCAATGCGGTAGTTGCGGACATTGCAGCCAAGTTCAGGATGTTATTAACAGAGCCGCGATGCGTGAGTTGGGCACCTTTTGGAAATCCGGTTGTTCCCGACGTGTAGAAAATGGTTGCATCATCATCGGGATCAATGTCTGCCGCCGGCAACACCCCGGGGTCACCTGTCGACATCACTTTCTCCCACGTGGTGCAATCTGAACCGACAGAGCGAGAGGAACGAACTGTAATGACATGCATTGGCTTGACATTGTCGATGTGTTGCAAACGTTCCAAACGTTCATCATCAGCGATAAACACAACTGGCTCGCTGTCATTAAGCGCATATTCCATCTCTGGTGCTGTCCACCAAGCGTTCATGCCGACGAGAGCTGCTCCCAATGAAACTGTCGCCCAGTATGTGACAACCCATTCGGGATAGTTACGCATGGCCAACCCCACTCGAGTTCCGCGCGTCACTCCATGCACCACCAAGTGCGCCGCAAGCTTGCGGACTTGTTCGTGGATTTGGCCATAGGTGTACCGCTCATCTTCAAAAACGATGTAGTCCTTATCGGCATGTGCGACTGTGTTCTCCCAGATTGCACGCATATGTGGCGGCGCATTCACATAGGCCTTCAAGTGGGAGCCTCGTACCTCTGTGTATGAGGTGGCAAAAGGTGAACCTTCTGCAGCTAGTTCTTCGCGAGCGGCCAAATAATGACGAATCATGGCCTGAGTTTTATCTATGACCCAACATTTCGGCGTGTTGGAGCGACTTTCGATGCAAGTTTCATAATGCCCCACACAGTGATGACAGCAACCATTGAGCCCAAAAACCACCCTGCCAGCACATCGGAGAGCCAATGCACGTTCAGCGCCAGACGCGACCACCCCATGAGCGTGACCAACACTCCGGCTGTTGCAAATACAGCCCACCGTGCGTTGCGCGATGAATGACGGTTTGCCAACAACAGTGCAGTGGCAATCACTACCGAGGTTGTATTAGCCACGTGGCCAGACGGGAAACTTCCACCTGCAGCACCCGCTAGCCATTCACTGCGTGCTGGTCGAGCAACCGAGAATGCAGATTTTGAAAATGCCGTGATCACGTCGTTTATTTGTAACGACACCATCGGAATTATTGCTAACGCAATTGAGCGATAACGAACGAAGATCACAATTCCGGTGAAGAGCGCAAGCGGGAGAAGCACTGTGGATACTCCCCATTTCGTGTACGCCTTGGCAAGGGAAATGAAATAGTGATGCTCAACAAAGAATCGCCAAATAGAACGGTCGAATCCGCCCAGTACTGCCGCAATCATTTCTTACAGTTTGTCGGCGGGATAATCGGCGTACGAGGCCTTGAACACGCCTTGGTTCAACAACACTGTCGCCACCAACGTGCCTGTCGCAGGGTCGCTGATATTTGTGCGGGTCCACCAATTTTCCACACGACGACTTTGACCAAGACCCACAATTTCGTGCACCAATTCATATTCACGGCTCACGAACAGCGGGCCATTGATGACGCGCACCTCAAGGTCGATGAACAATCCCACCGCCGGACCTCGTGCTTTGCCAACTCCTCCTGCTTTATGAGCAAGGACGCTCACCATTTCCGTAGGAATAACCGCGGTTCCCCATGGTGACTCAGATGAATACCATGGCGAAGGTTCAGTGATCACTTTCAATTTGTCGTTGAGTGAAAACGGATAGAGGTGTCCATTGCTCTCTTCAAACGACATTGACACTTTCTTTGGCGAACTCTTTTCGCCTACAAACATCTGATCAATAATGTGCAACTCTCCTGGCTCTTTTGATGCTGCCAATCGTTTGTCGAGTTCGGTCTCTACGTGTTCTGGGCCAAGCGTCATGGTTCCGGTGAGCACAGAGTTTCCATCGTTCTTCACTGCACCAATTCGAGCAAGCGTGGGCGACACACGAGTTGCCGTTGCCTGCACCTCCTCGCCTTCAATCACCATGTTTTCAAAATGCGAACTGATACAACCGTGCGCGAACCAGTCGGCGCCCCACATGGCCACACCTAGTGGATCAAATTGACTGAAATGCGTGGGTCCTTCAATGGGAGCACCGCGCAATCCCAATTTGTCGGCCGTCGCTTCGTCGTGCACGCTCGCGTGGCCGTCGTACTCTTGATCGGCAAGCATTTGTCGTGGAGCACGGAATGGTCCGGTAATGGTGATTTCGTTGGAGAATCCCTGTGAGGTCATGCACCATTGTCGCAGACCCACCGAGCAATCGCGTTTAAGTGCGGGCAGCAACGGTAACAATGGTCGATTTCACGACCTTCTTTCCCTTCTTCGGGGTCATACTGAGCGTCAATTTGCACTTACCAGGCTTCAACGCCTTGATGGCAGAGCCGGAGACCTTGCAAACGGTTGCCGAAGTTGCGGCGATGACCACGGACAATTTTGCCCCTGCAGTGGGCACCACTTTCAAATAGGTTGCAATCGCTTTGAGGGATGTGGATGCACCACTTGTGAGCAATGCGGGAACTACGACCACGACCGTCGACACGTTCGTGGCTGGCTGAGACACTTGCCCACTGAACCCAAGTCCTTGGGATGGAAGCGATGTGGTCGTGGCATTCGCAATCGTGGTAGTAGTGACCGGAGGAACCGTTGTTGATGGAACCGTCGTCGTAGTGGTCGTAGTCGTCGTAGTAGTGGTCGTCGCGGCGGAAGCAACTAATCCACCATTTGATGGCTCAAAGCCGGTTTGGCTTGCAAGAACTACGAGCGTTACCGATTGACCCGAAGACACTCCCGATACGGTGATCCGACTTCCGACGATCGACACCGAACCCGCAGAAACATAAACCGAATACGTGTTCGCAGGGTCGTAATTGGAGATATCGACGGTGAAGCCGTCGATCGTTGCCGTCGCTGTAGAAAAAGTTGGCGCCACTCCACTCGCCGGAACGGTCGTTGTCGTGGAAGTAGTGGTTGTCGTAGTTGTTGTCGTAGTCGTTGTGGTCGTCGTAACAACAACGGGGTTAATGACAACCGCGGATGAATAACCGAGCGACCCAGACGAACCTGGCGTTGCCAACGTCAAAGTTGCCGAATTTCCGGATAGGTCGGCGATGGTTCCGGCATTCAAGCCGAGCGCACTCGTGGTCTTGTAATCCAAGTCTGACGAGGTATCGCCAGATTGCACCGTGTACTGGAATATCAACGAAGTTTGGTAATTGCCCGATACATAGGTGGCGTACTGATTGGATGCTCCGATGTCGAGCAGTAATCGGGGGGTTCCCGTGACGATGACTCGTTCGTTGAAATTGACTTCAATGTTCACGACATCGCCCGTGGTGTAGGTACCACTGAGCGGAGAACCGTTCACAGACACAACATTCGGCGCGGTGGTATCGCCTGGAGCAATTGAGTAGATGGAGAACGGAGTTGTTTGGGTGTACGCATACGACGTTGTGTCATTTTCATAGGCATAGAAATTGCACACGCCGACACCCGTGATGTGCAGGTCGTACTTGCTGGTGAAGTTGCAGATCGGCGAACTGTTAACTTGCGTGGTTCCCGAAGCTACTGCCATTTGATATGAGAGAGGGAAGCCTTTGTTGATGCTCACTGTCGGAGTCAGGTCGATTGTCGTTCCTGAATACTGATTGATCTTCGGCACCGAATTGGTATTGACGGTGATGACGCGTGAGTCACGAATCATGAAATTTCGCACAAGCTCGGTGGCGGCGTTGTAGTTGTAGTCGCCGGCTTTGTTGACAATGACCACACAAGTGCCCACCGCAAGGGTCGTTATGACCGTGTTGAGGCCCGTACCGGAAGAAGTGCAATAAGGCGACGAATACGACGCGACCTGAATGTCGATGGCGCCGTCGCCATCTCCGCCGGAGACCTGAGGGGTGAAACTCTGATTGAGATACGCATCACTCGGCAACACAACACTCAATGAACTCTGCGCGGCTCTACCAGTAACAGTGATCGTTTGAGAAGCGTGAGCACTGTCGTAGTTGTAATCGGCAGCCTTGTCCGCATTCAATATGCAGTCGCCGGTCGTCAGGAATGTGACTTCCGAGCCACTCGACGATCCAGACAATGAACACACCGAGGTTGCCGACGAATCGACCGAAAGAAGCGTCGGTGCAGTTCCTGAGCCGCCCGAAACAGTGGCGACATATTTTGATCCACCAGGGTGGTGATTGACTGGCGCCGTGGACGTAAAGATCAACTGATTTTGGGCTGACCGCGGAGTCACCGTCACGGTTTGGGAGACCGAGACTGCGTTGTATTGCGAGTCCCCATTTCTCCCTGCGTTGAGAATGCAGTCTCCGGCCGTCAAGAATGTGATCTTCACCGAGGCCACATTGTTCAGATAACTGGCATTGACTGCGTTGCTGGCTTGGCACACCGATGACGATGATGAATCGACGGTTATAGCGAGAGCGGATGTCGGAACGCTTCCGCCAAACGCTTGCGGGTAATAGGGAGTTCCACCCGGGTGGTGATTGACAGGTGCGCTAGTAATAAACGTCACTGGAGTCTGTGAAGCCTTCGTCACTTCTATGGAAATGGAGGCAGTTGCAGTGCTGCCGATACCGTCAGTGACCTTTACGACCATTGATCGAGTTGCGATTGTTGCGGATGAAGAAACGCTGACGACTCCGCTTGAGTCGATCGAGATTCCAGAGACCGCATTTCCCCCCGTGTCTTTGATTGACCAGGTGTAAGTGGCCTGAGTACTCAATCCCGTTGCTAGGTTCGCGGCGAGATTTCCACCGGATGCCGTGAACGCAGATGAAGTCGCAGCCGTTCCATATGGAGTGGTCAGCGTTGATTGACCCCCACCAATGACTGGGCGTTCGAAGTACATGATCTTGACGACTCCTGAACCTCCATTTCCTGCATTTCCATACGACGAACTGCGCACCAGCGCACCGCTCGAGTTGAGCAAGCCTGCACCTGCTCCACCACCACCGCCGTAATCATTTCTGCCATTAGTGGCAAGAGTTCCGGTTTGAGTTCTCGGGTCATATGAGGCCCCTACTCCGCCACTGGAATAACTGACCGCGGGCACAGTCGGGGTGTTAAATCCGAGACTTCCAAAACCATGAACCCCAAAACAGTTCGAACAGGAGTTGGGGTTACTGTCGATGTACAAGCCACCGCCACCGCCACCGTAAGGAATATTGGAACTTATGTTTCCTTGAAACGTGAATCTTTGGCCACTTCCACCGGCTGGACAGTAGGTTGACCAATTGGCAAAAGATCCACAGATTGGAACACTGGCGCCCATTTGGGAAGCCGCATCGGTTCCAGCACCACCAGCGCCGCCACCAGTGATGTATTTGTAGATGGTGCCACTTCCGGTTCCTTCGTTTTGGTCCGTAGTTGCAACTCCGCCAAATCCGCCTTCGTTTCTGAAAGTCAGCTTGTCTGTCCCGCCGCCCTGGTAATACTGCGTCCCATTTGGTGCAACTAGCGGCCTACCGGCTGCACTTACTTGACCGTAATAAATAGCTGGGTCGGTTATCGGAACAGAACCCCCACCTTCTGCGCCACATGCCTCAAAGTCGTTAATCGGCACCTGAACCGGTGCGCATTCAAAGTTTGAGACGCTGTTCTCGCCATTACCTGATCCTCCAGAGCCACCACCAGCCCATCCGATTCCATTGACCGAAGACGCATTCCCACGCGACCCGGAACAACTCACTGATGCGCTTATGCAGTTGCTGCTCGCCCGAAGTCCACCTGTTCCGACGGTGACTGCATATTGCGTGCCCGGAGTAATGGTGGAAACAAGACTATGGAACACAGCTCCACCACCACCGCCTCCACCGAAAAAGTTGCCACCTGCACCGCCACCGCCCACGATTCCCACCTGTGCAGTCGTAACGCCTGCGGGCGCAACCCATGTGCACGACGCATCGCTAGAACCATCCGACGTAAACGTGACAACTGTGTAGCGATGCAGCAACGTATTGGGTGAGGCCATCATGTAGGAAAGACCACTGACATTCATGTTGGGCACCACGAGGTAACCAGCCTCAGTAGTTGTGGTGACCGACCCCGATGTGCAACCAGTTGACGCTTCGACTCGAGCGGGACGCGAAAATGCGATGCTCACGAGACCCGAGGCGAGCAATGCAACGATGAATGCCAATGGCATTAATCGCACCGAATGGGCTGATGCACCCCGACGCCCCAAAATGATGCTCACTGGTTGAACTCTACATGCAACCAGGATCAACCCTCACAATAAGTTCGACAGTCTCACGGAGCGAGAAGTACGGTTCAGTTGATGACACTTCGCGGCATGGATGTTGTTGACTCGCACGTGCATCTGTTGCCGGGACGACTGGGCGAGAAGGTGCGTGCCTTCTTCGATGCCGGCATCGGCACCAGTACTCCCCTCGCCTATCCGAACGAT
>CAYSPE010000007.1:0-49667 GCA_964432845.1 uncultured Bifidobacterium sp. | reverse complement strand
TGGTGAAGTCGAGCAAATTGTTGTCGGGTACCTGCACGCCAGAGTTAATGGCGCCCGTGACGTTGATGTATCTGTTCGTTGCACCGACGGCGATTGCAGTTGCATATCGAACAATCACCACGCCCGTGCCTCCAAAACCCGGAGTGGTTAAGTTGCCCGCCACACCACCGCCACCGCCACCGCCAGAGCCAGTGTTTGCGCCGCCACTTCCACCCACTGCAACGCCGCCAGCACTACCGGCGGCACCTGCTGTGCTGTATGCCTGACCTGCGCCACCGGCTGCGTAATACGTAGCGGTGCCTGTGATGCTGTTTGAAGTTCCGTTACCAGCTGCACCACCTTGTGAAGTGCTGACAGCTGCGCCGCCTGCACTCGCAGATCCACCGCCACCACCGGCTGCACAACATGCACTGCTTGCTGCACCACCGGCAAATCCTTCGCCGTTGATTCCGGTGCCAGCAGTGGATGAAGTGCTGTAGGTTCCGCCGCCGCCGCCTGATGAACCACTTCCGGCAGGTGTGTTAGAAGCGCCGCCAAAACCACCACCACTCACAGATGTCGAACTAAATGCTGACCCCGAACCGTTGGTGCCAACTCCGCCACCATTTGCAGCAGTGACGCCGTTGACGCCGCGGACTCCGCCACCACCAACACTGACTTTGACCACAGCGTTGGGGGTGACCGACGAGTTGGTGATGTATTTGTAGCCACCAGCACCGCCACCGCCGCCCGACCAACCGGTGGTGTCCTGTCCGCCACCACCACCGCCACCACCACCAACGATGAGTGCAACGACTTTCGTAACACCAGTTGGAATTGTCCAGCCGCCGGCAGACGTGATGTACGAACGAGAGAATGTAACGACGGTGCCCGTGTAACTAGTTGCAACAGATTTGATGTCGGCCCATGTAGGTGTCGATGCTGCGGTTAGTGCAGTGCCTGCGGCGGCACCGGGCGCATCGTTGGCAACAGAAGTTCCGCTTCCGATGTTGAAGTCGTAGTACACGTTGAGGCCAGTGGTGTCGGCGCCAGCTGCGGTGCCGTAGGTGTTCATGTCGCTTTGAATGTTTGCCTGTGATCGCACGTTGCTGTAGATGCGCACTTCGTCGATGGATCCCGAATAGCGGTCGGTGGTGTTACCTGTTCTGCCGCCGATGGTGAATGTGCTGTTGGCATCGAGACCAGGGTTCGGAACGTACGTGGAGTTGGTGATGGTGGTGGCCAAGATGCCGTTCACATAAACACGCAGTTTGTTGGTGGAACGTTCCACTACGTATGCCACGTGCATCCACACGTTGGCGCGTACGTATATGCCGGTGCTGTACCAGTTCCACGATCCGACGCTGTTCATGAGTGCGTAGTGCAATTGGCCCTGGTAGATGCCGTACTCCCACGCGTTTTCCTTGTTGACAAACAGACATGCATACGTGGTTGTTGCCACACATGCTGCATCGGGCTTGAGCCAGGCCTCGAATGTGAAGTCGCCCGCATAGTCGAAGATGTTGTTCTCTGGTGATGTGAAGTAGTTCGCGGTAGTGGTGGTGGGGAAGTAGTCGATGGTGCCAATGCCGGCTGCGCGGACTCGCTTCACGCTTGCGCCCGGTGCTGCGACAACACAAAGAGTCGCCACAAGGGCGACTGCAATGAAACGCGCAAGGCGAGAGATGGTGAACGGTTGGCGCATGGGGTAAATGCACTCTTGTAAAGAGGCATAACAATCCTATGAGCGTTTTAGACCGCCTGTCTAGGGGAGATTTTGACCTGAAACCCTTGCTGCATAACGGTTTCAGCGATTGTCGTGGGCAAATAAACCGTGGCCCTAGAGGACTTTTCGGAAAATCTTGAGTTTTGCCTCGGTGTACGGCGGGTACGTCATCTTCGGATCAATCTTTGTGCCACGACGTAACACGGGCTTCATGTGCTGGAACACTCGCACGCCGGACTTGCCGTGATAGCCGCCCATGCCGCTTTCGCCGATGCCTCCGAAGGGCAAATTCGGGTTGGTGAGGTGCAGCAGCGTGCCGTTCACAGTGACTCCACCGGCGGTGGTATTAGCGAGAACTTGATCGATCACCGATGATTTTTCAGCGAATACATACAGCGCCAACGGATGATCGCGTGATGTGATGAAGTCGATGGCCTGTTGAGTGCTCTTCACGCTAATGATGGGAAGAAGTGGTCCGAAGATTTCTTCGTGCATAAGGGGTGAATCAAGATTCACATTGCCCAGAACAGTGGGCGCGATGTATCGGTCGTCGCGTGCGCTCTCGCCGCCGATAATGACTGTGCCGCCTGACATGAGAGACACGAGACGATCAAAGTGACGCGGTGACACGATTCGGCCGTAGCTATCGCTTGTGTGCGGATTGTCGCCATAAAACTCTTTGAGAGAAGCGCGCAAAGCATCGACGAACTTCGCTTCTACTTTTTCGTTCACCAACACATAGTCGGGTGCGACACATGTTTGGCCAGCGTTGAGCCATTTTCCCCACGCCACTCGTCGTGCTGAAACTTCAATATTTGCCGATTCATCAATGATTACGGGGCTTTTTCCACCAAGTTCGAGCGTGACAGGTGTGAGGTTTACTGCCGCGGCGGCCATAACAACTCGACCAATTTTTCCGTTCCCTGTATAGAAAATGTGATCGAATTTCTGTGCGAGCAATTCGGTCGTCTCAGCAACGCCACCTTCAATGAGTGCAATGGCATTCGTGTCAAGATACTGAGCGCATAAACGTGCCAATACGTCTGATGTATTGGGTGACACTTCGCTTGGCTTCATTACTACTGCGTTGCCGGCCGCGATGGCGCCGGCTGCGGGGACCAACAAAAGTTGCACGGGATAGTTCCACGGTGCAATGACGCACACCACGCCCAATGGTTCTGGCATGAGTTGCGACTTTGCTGGCATTGCAACGAGCGGAGTGGACACCTTCTCCACGCTGTTCCACTTCTTCAAGTTCTTGATCATTTGTTTGATCTCGCCCGTGACAAACGCGAGGTCAGTGATGAACCCTTCCGCGGTGGGTTTGCCGAGGTCTAGTTTGAGGGCTGCAAGAAATTCAGCTTCGTTTTCTTCCAGCATGTCAATCATGCGTTGGAGTTGCGCGCGACGCCACGAAAGCGGGCGAGTGGTTCCCGAGTTGTACGCCACTCGGGTCCGTGCAACGGTGCTCGAGATTGTGGCGATGTCGGTGTGTGGTTCAGCGTGCATTGTCATGGGCACAGTCTGTCGTATTGTTCGGTCAAGCCGTGGAATGGAAATCCTTGAAAATAAAACCCTTTGTTTATAAGGGTTTCCCGTTATTGGTTCAGCATTGGTGTGACTTTTGTTACATTGCCCACGTTGCAACAATTCGCGAATGTGCCGGCTCTGCCAGGCGTCGTTCCAGTCGCTTCCCAAAAGCAAGAGGCCTCACCGTTTTTGCGGTGAGGCCTCTTGCTGTTCGAAGTATTTCTAGCTACGAGGAACCTTGCTCCAAGCAATTTCCTTGTCCACGCGTGGCTCGCCAGGAAGACCAAGTACTTGTTCGCCAAGAATGTTCTTCATGATTTCGCTGGTGCCGCCTTCGATGGAGTTGGCACGCACGCGCAAGAACGCATGACGCGTGCCGCCATCGGTGCCGTCTACTGACAACTCTTCTGGACGACGGAAGGTGAAGTCGTATCCCACCATTCCCTCTGCGCCCATGAGTTCGATGGTGAACTCGGTGACCTTCTTGTTGAAGTCGGACATCATGAGCTTTGCAATCGACCCTTCAGGCCCGGGGTTGCCAGCCTTGGCCATTTGAGCGCCTTTCATGTTTGTGTAGCGCAGTGCTTCGCTCTGGCAGAACAACTTCATGAGGCGATCTTTTTGCGCAGGGTCGCGATGTGCTTCCGGAGTTTCTTTCCACACACGAATTGCCTCATCGATAGGACCACGACGTTTTGCATTTCCGCCGCCGCCACCACCGATTGCAGTGCGCTCATTCATGAGTGTGGTGAGCGATGCGCGCCAACCTTCGCCTACATCACCGATTCGTTGTGAATCAGGTACGCGAGCATCGGTCATGTAGACCTCGTTGAACTCCGCTTCGCCGGTGATCTGACGCAATGGGCGCACTTCAACACCAGGTGAGTGCATATCGATGGCGAAGTAGGTCATGCCCTTGTGCTTTGGAGCCTCGGGATCGGTTCGTGTGACCAGCATTCCCCAGTCAGCAAGGTGTGCCATGGTGTTCCACACCTTTTGTCCGTTGATGACCCACTCGTCTCCGTCGCGAATGGCGCGTGTACCCAAGCCTGCAAGGTCAGAACCTGCACCGGGTTCGGAGAACAACTGACACCACAATTCTTCGCCGGTGAACATGGGGCGCAAGAAGCGCTTCTTTACTTCTTCACTTCCGTGCGTGACGATGGTAGGCCCGGCAAGTGCCATGAAGAACGATGCGGGGTGCTGTGGTGCGGCACCTGCTTTACGACAACGCTCTTCAATGACGCGATTGAACTCAGGGCGAAGTCCGAGACCGCCGTGACCTTCGGGGAAGTGCACCCAAGCGAGGCCGGCATCAAAGCGGGCACCACGGAAAGTTTTGTCGTCAACTTTCTTGGGGTCGAACTGTGCGAGTAGTTCGTCGAGAGCTTTCTCAACGCGAACTGCGGATGGGTCTGTGGTTGCACTCATGCGCTCATTCTCGCCTGTACGGGGCGGTGTGCGCAAAGTGGAAGTTAGGCCACTGCTGCGCCGAAGAGTTTGCCCACCAACATTGTGAATGCCATGGCGACAATTCCGCCAACAACCACTCGAATCGTTGGTTTTGCAGTGGCTGCGCGCCCAAACCGTGCACCACCCCAGCCAAGACCGGCCAGAGCAATGGTGGTCACGCCGATGGTGGCGCCAATACGTGCATTGGCCGATGCCACGGCAATGGTGGCCAATGGAATGGCCGAACCCACTGTGAAGGAGAAAGCTGATCCAAGTGCCGCCTGCATCGGGTTGGCCATGGTGGTGTCGGTAATGCCAAGTTCCTCTGAAAGGTGAACTTTGAGTGCATCTTTATTTGTGAGTTCAACGGCGACATCGCGAGCCAATGTGGGGGACAAGCCTTTGTCAACGTAAATGGCGGTGAGTTCATCAAGTTCGTGGTCAGGCATGGTTTCGAGTTCCCACTTTTCTTTGGCGATATCTGCTTGTTCAGAGTCGCTTTGGGATGACACAGATACATATTCACCAAGTGCCATCGAAACAGCACCAGCCACGAGCCCCGCCATACCCGCGGTGAGAATTGCTGTTCGGGTGGAATCTGCAGCCGCAACTCCGAGAACCAAACATGCGGTGGAAATAATGCCGTCGTTGGCACCAAGGACGAGAGCGCGGAGAAGGCCGACGCGATGAGCGGCGTGCCGTTCGTTATGAACCATGGCTACATCTTGCCATCTCGGCAGAGGGCATGCGGAATACAAATGATTAGATATAGGTGTGCCTAAATCACACCCCACAAAAGCGCTGTTGATTGAAACTGCCGTCAATCTCATTGATGAGTTTGGCCCTCAGGGTTTCACAGTCGATGTGCTGCTTGAGCGCTCAAAAATTTCCAAAGGATCCCTATATCACCACTTCTCCGATTTCGGAGATGTGATTGAACAGGCACAAGTTGCCCGATTTGGTCGTTCGGTTGATGAAGATGCAGATCTGTTGGTGCGGGCATTGTCCTCTGCTTCGTCACAGGAAGAATTATTTGCGCGTATTGAAGCAATGATTCTGAATTCCACAAGTCCAGAGCGAGTGCGGGTCCGTTTGAATCGTGCAGCCATTATTGGTGCAGCCAGTCACTCGGAGAAATTCGCCAAGGCGCTCTCGGTTGAACAACAACGACTCACCGATGCATTCACGGACTTGATTCATGAATTGCAGAATCGCGGCTGGGTCAACGCCAACGTGAATCAGCAGGCAGCAGCCACTTTTATTCAGGCCTATTCGCTCGGATACGTACTGAACGACATCACCTCAAATCCAATTGAAAGCTCAGAGTGGGCGGCGTTGGTTACATCGGTTATTCGATCCACATTTGGTCAGTAGTCCTTCGTGGCCCTTCCTTCTGACTTAGAAATTGCGCAAGCTGCACAGCTCGCGCCGATGGATCACATTGCCGGACAGCTCGGAATTAGTGATGAATTCATGGAGCCGTACGGGCGTCATGTTGCCAAGATTGACCTTCGTCAAACCGATGCTTCCACCCATCGTGCTCGCGGAAAATATGTGGTGGTCACCGCCATTACTCCCACGCCTCTCGGTGAGGGCAAGACCACTACGTCGGTGGGGCTCGCCCAAGCCATGAAGCACATCGGAAAAGTTGGCCTTTTGGCGTTGCGTCAACCATCAATGGGTCCCACATTCGGCATCAAGGGTGGTGCTGCTGGTGGTGGATACAGCCAAGTGGTGCCGATGGAAATTCTGAATCTGCACCTCACCGGAGACTTCCATGCGGTCACCGCGGCGCACAATCTTCTGTCGGCCATGGTCGACAACCATTTACACCAGGGAAATGCATTGGGGTTGTCGCTCAACAAAATCACATGGAAGCGCGTTCTCGATGTTAACGATCGCGCATTGCGTACCGTTGTTATTGGTCTTGGTGGCGACCAAGACGGCGTGGAGCGTGAATCGGGTTTCGATATCACTGCGGCCTCAGAGGTCATGGCCATTCTGGCACTCAGTACTTCAATGAAAGATCTGCGCGAGAGACTCGGTCGCATAGTGGTGGGTTATACCGATCACGATGATGCCGTTACTGCCGAACAAATCGGCTGCGCTGGTGCAATGGCCGTGATTTTGAGAGACGCAATGAAGCCAAACCTTATGCAAACTCTCGAAAACACGCCAGCTCTCATTCATGCCGGCCCATTCGGAAATATTGCTACAGGAAACTCGTCCGTCATCGCAGACAAGATGGGAATTCACTTGTGCGATTACCTCATTACCGAGGCGGGATTCGGCGCAGATATGGGTGCCGAACGATTCTTCAATATCAAGTGCAGAGTGTCTGGGATGCAGCCAGATGCGGCCGTTCTCGTGGCAACAGTTCGCGCTTTGAAGGCGCACTCCGGTAGGTACAAGGTCATTGCAGGGAAGCCATTGCCTCCCGAGATGCTTGAAGAAAACATCGACGATGTTCGTGCAGGTGCAGCGAACTTGGTGAAACAAATTGAAAACGTCAAAGTGCACGGAGTGTCACCAGTTGTTGCCATCAACGCGTTTCCCACGGATCATTCCAGTGAACATGAAGCAATACGCGAAATCGCCGAATCGGTTGGTGCGCGCGTTGCAGTGTGCACACATTTTTCTGACGGCGGAGCTGGCGCAATCGACCTTGCTCGTGCAGTGGTGGAGGCATGCGAGGAGCCCACTACCTTCACGTTCCTCTATCCCGACGATGCTTCACTCAAAGTGAAGATCGAAAAGATTGCCACCACCATTTACGGCGCCGCCTCCGTGGAATATTCCGAAACAGCAGAAGATCAGTTGGCGCGTTATGAAAAGAATGGTTTTGGTTCAATGCCAATCTGCGTTGCCAAGACACATCTCAGTATCAGCGGCGATGCGTCACTCAAGGGCGCACCGACAGGCCACGTGTTGAAGGTGCGTGAAGTTCGCGCCTCGGCCGGTGCGGGTTTCGTGTATCCCATTTGTGGAGAAATGCGAACAATGCCCGGATTGGGCGCGCATCCTGCTGCACTGAATATTGATATTGGCCCTGACGGGCAAATAGTGGGGCTGAGCTAGTTACTTTCCACGCAGTGCTGCAACAACGGGAGCAAATTCGTCAACGTTTTCTGCACCCACAATGGTGTAGCTAAAGCCCCATTGCTCGCGACGGGCGAGAAGTTGTTCAATGCAGTAATCAACTGAGCCAATCAAGGCAAATGGTGAATTGTCGATCATTTCCTTGTCGACCCCGAACATGGAAGAGATGCCCGCAACTGTTTCTTCGCGGTCATCGGTGACTTTTACGAAGAACGTGCGAATGTTCATCTCAATGTCGTTGAGGCGACCAGCCTTAGTGGCAGCTTCAGCAACGATGGCAACTTTTTCATCAACTGCTTCACGAGTCATGGTGGAGAGTGCTTCTGGGCCAACGACACCTGCGGTTAGCGTGCCATTGATGCCGATGATGTCAGCTTCGCGGGCGGCGAAGGACAATACGCGCTTACCGCCGCCACCAATAAGTACGGGTGGCAACTTTTGAATGGGCTTAGGGAATCCGTCGTAGTTGGTGATGGTGTAGTGCTCGCCAGAGAAGGAGAATGGACCTTCGCTCATGACGCCCTTGATCACCTTCAAACCCTCAACGAATCGGTCGATGCGGACCTTGGGGGAGTCGTACGTAATGCCCAACTGCTCATAGTCGCTGATCATCCAGCCGGCACCCAATCCAATTTCCATTCGGCCGTTCGAGAGGACGTCCATGGTGGCCATTTCCTTGGCGAGAATTGCGGGGTGTTTGTAATCGTTGTCGTATACCAATGCGCACGTGCGCAAAGTGGTGGTGACGTCCATGGTGGCCATCATGGCGGGGACTGGTGCCAATTGTCCTGTGAAGTGGTCGGGCATGGTGAGCACTTCAAATCCAGTGTCTTCTACTTTGCGTGAAAATTCTGCCCATGCAGCAGCGGTGGGTGCACTGCTCGCTTGCACGCCAAAACGGAAAGGACGATGAGGAAATTGTGACATGTTTGCCACCGTAGCAATATCGATGACGCTGTGGCACAAAATGTGGCAAGTACGGTGGAGTCGCTGTGAAGAATCCCGTCAATTGGTCCATGCGCCTCGTGGTGGCAGTTCTTGCAGGTGCTTTGCTCATTTCCGCCACCGTTGTGGGCGCGGCTCCGCAAATGTGGCGCATCCTGCACGCGCATAAAGAGATTCCGGTGCAGTTACCTGCATTCAGCGGACTCGCGACGCGTACGCGAATCCTCGATGTCAATGCACAGCAAATTGGTGTGTTCGAATTTGAGAACAGCCAACCGCTCAGCATTGACCAAATTCCTGACCAAGTAGTTGCGGCTCTGCTAGCGGTAGAAGACGCAGGATTTGAACAACACAAGGGAATCAACTTGCGCGCATTGGTGCGCGCAACTCTTGCCAACTTTCAATATTCCAGCGGGCGCCAAGGTGCATCCACCATCACGCAGCAAGTGGTGAAAAACGAATACTTGGCCGGACTGCCGCGTGATGGCCGATACAAGATTCTTCAGGCGCGTTATGCGGTCATGTTGGAAAAGACTGTTCCCAAGCGAGAGATCGTGCAGCGGTATCTCAACACAGTTTTCTTCGGCAACAACGCCTATGGAGTGCAGGCTGCGGCCGAGGTGTATTTCGGCGCAAAGGTTGCTGACCTCACATTGGCCCAAGCAGGATTCCTTGCAGGCCTTGTGCGCGCGCCCACCACGTACGACCCCATTCGTCATCCCGAACAATCACGACGTCGCTTCATTCAGGTGCTCGATCGGTTGGTGGAAACATCGTTGATGTCGCGGGAAGATGCAGACAAAACACTTGTGGAGTTCAAAATTCCCGAAACGGTGTCAAGTGTTCCTCAACAATCCACGAGTCGTACGTACTTCACCGAGATGGTGCGTGATTACTTGCTGAACAAGTCCACCATTCTTGGCGCCACATACCGGGATCGATTTAACGCGTTGTATCGCGGAGGTATCACCGTTACCACCACACTTGATGCAAAGGCACAAGCGAAGGCTGAAAAGGCATCAAAAGATCGACTTCCCGCAAACAAGACTGGCGTACAAACGTCCATGGTGTCTCTCGATACCGCAACAGGCGCACTGCGAGCGATTGTGGGCGGGCCCGGCTTTGTTCCTGGTCGTACCGAGGTGAACTTGGCGCTGCGCCGTCGTCAAACTGGGTCAAGTATCAAGATGTTTGTGTTGGCCGCCGCATTAGAAGCAGGTGCTCAGGCGAGTGACCTCATTGATGGAACTCTCCCTTGCACGTTGCCGAACCCTGGCAAACCAGAAGAACCTTTCAAGATCACCCAAGGTGTGAGCCATCCCGTTGCGCCACTTGCCGAACAAACCTGGTTGTCCATTAACTGTGCTTATGCGCGGTTAGCCCAAATTGTTGGGCTGAACAGACTGCCAGGTGAGGTGTACAAACTTGCATCATCGGCGTATTTACGACCCGACATCTACAAAATTCAGCCATACGCCAGTTTCTCTACTGGCGCAAACGAACTGAGTCCGATGGACATGGCGTCGGGTGCGCAAACAATTGCCAACGGCGGCGTGCACAACGAGCCGTACTTCATTGAAAAGATTGAAGGGCCAAGCGGGCTCATCTATCAACACCAAGCAACACCAGCACAAGTCATCAGCAAAGAAGTTGCCGATGCTGAAGTTGACATTCTGAAGCAAACGCTGGTCAAGGGCACAGCACGACGTGATCCGTTGGCAGGTAATCGTCCAGCTGCCGGTAAAACCGGCACGCAAGACGAGAACACCAATGCATGGTTCGTTGGGTTCACCAAGCAACTCACCACAGCGGTGTGGGTGGGTGATCCGAAGGCCTACACGCCAATGGTGAACATTCCTGAATTCAAAGCGGACGGTGTGAGCAAAGTGACGGGCAATACATATCCCGTCAAGATTTGGAAAGCGTTTATGGACGCAGCACACGACGGAATTCCTGCGCTTGATTGGGATGCGCCGCCTGCACCCACTCGAAATCCGGTGCGTTATTACTTGCCAGGAGTTGATTGCATCGCATCAGTGGTGTCGGGCAAGTTGTCGCAGAAACAAACCGGCACTGTGGTCACAGTGGTGCCGCCGTCCACTGTTGTTGCAACAACAACTGCTCCGACCACCACGAAGGCACCTGTTGCCACCACCGTGAAGCCCGGAACCGTGACCGCCACCACTGTTCCTGTAGGGCCAACCACCACCGTGTTCAAAGGACCAATTGTGAGTGTGGTTGACCCCGGAACAACTATTGCGCCCACAGATCTGAATCCGTTGACGCCCATCATGGGTGTCGACCCGCAGAAGTTCCTCGTGTACAACTGTGCCAAGGGTTTGCCATCCACGGTGAAGGTTGTGGGTACTCCCTAACCTGAGTGCATGTTCTTTTGGTTCTTGGGCTCCGCATGTATTGCCGTGTGGTTTGTGTTTCGCGATGACCGATTCGATTACCGCGTTCTTGCCTTGGGAGCCATAGTGCCCGACTTGGTTGATGGGCTAACTGGGGGAGCGTGGATCATGCACTCGGTTGTCACCAGCGTTCTCGTTCTTGCCGTCGTCATGGCGGTGGCACGTCGCGGCAGTGTTCGTCGACGTCGTTGGTTGGCCTTGCCTATCGGCATGATTTTCCATCTGGTGTTCGATGGAGCCTTCAACAACACTCGGTTGTTCTGGTGGCCATTCGGGGGCACTGGATTTCACAATACGAACCTGCCATCTTTTGACCGATGGGGCCTCAACGTCGTGTTGGAAGTTGTGGGACTTGCAATGCTGTGGTGGATGTGGCGAACTAACAATTTGTCGGATCCTGCAGTGCGCCAAGAATTTGTAAAGACTGGTCACCTCCGCGCCAACGCCGACCCGAATGTCAAGCAATGTTGATCTTTTTGCGTCACGGACAAACTGCAGCCAATGCACAATCGTTACTTCAGGGTCGAATTGATTTGCCGCTTGATCAAGTCGGTGTTGAGCAAGCACGGCAGTGTGGTGAATATTTGCGTGCCACCTATAGCGATCTTCGAATTATTAGTAGTCCTCTCATTCGCGCCCAGCAAACTGCCGCCGCAGTCTCGGTAAACGTAGAAACAGACGAGCGCTTCATCGAACTCGATTACGGAGATTGGGACGGCGTGGGACTCGCAGATGTTGATCAATACCAGTGGGCGCAATGGCGAAATGACCCCGCCTTTCGGCCACCGAATGGTGAGACGCTTTTGGAGTTAGATGCGCGAGTGCAACCAGCGTTGCACGAGTTAATGAACGATGCTCGCCATCGCACCATTGTGATTGTCAGTCACGTGTCGCCTATCAAGAGCGGTGTTGCATGGGCCATGGGTGTTGGTCCCGAAACCTCGTGGCGTATGCAATTAGATCGTGCGTCTATCTGTCGTATTGCTATCGGCCCTCGCGGACCTGCGCTGCACTCGTTCAACGACACCAGCCACTTATTGGTCTGAAGAGGTCAATTGCTCCAGCGCCGCATAAATTCGGCGGTGCTCAATTCATAAATATCTTCCGGCCCGTCGATCTCGTCAATTTGTTGACCTACCCGTTTGAATTCGAACCGTTTGATCACGCGAACTGACGGAAGGTTGTGTGGGTCGACGGTGTATCGAAAAGTGCGAACGCCAGATTGAAGTGAAGCCCATTTCCACATTCCCAGTAACGCTTCGGTGGCAAATCCTCGATTGCGGAATTTTTCGTGAACACCGAGTCCGATTTCCAGCATGCCTTCAGAGTCCGGAGGTGCATGAAAACTTATGCTGCCGATGATCTCGTTCGACTCGCGCAGCACCATCCACCTGATGAACCATTTGTTCGTTTGAGGGTCTTGGCGAACTTGTGGTGCGCGCCATGCAACGGGTGATGGAGGGTCGACAAGTACTCGATAAGGATTTGAGAATCCGAGACTGCGGTCAATCTCAAAATGTGCGGGGTCATCATGGAGGGCCAAGAGTTCCATCGCGGAAATGTGATGCAAATCGATTCGGTCACACTGAATGATTGGTTCACGCTGCTCTTTGTGGTTATTAAAGCCGTCAGCTGGCACTTGGTTATTCAATCAAACAAATATTTGGGGGGCGACGGTGAGCCACCCTGTAAGCGGGGTTCTGTCCTCACTTTCGTGAGTGGTGACCATCCCTCTGTGCGGCCTACCCGAAGGTTGCCTTTCGGCGGGCGGGCAGCCCTCCTTCTGCTTGGCCTTGCTTCGAATGGGGTTTACCAAGCCATGTGAATCGCTCCACACGCTGGTGCGCTCTTACCGCACCGTTTCACCCTTACCTGTGATGCTTTCGCATCCATCGGCGGTTTGCTCTCTGTTGCACTTTCCGTGAGGTTGCCCCCACCTAACTCTCGTTAGCACTCTGCCCTGTGAAGCCCCGACTTTCCTCAGCACATTGCTGTGCCGCGGTCACCCGGATGACTCACCGTCGTATACGAGTGTATGGACGTGCGAGAAGAAAGGGGAGTAACAAATGTTGTTGAGGTCGCGTACTTCAATACGCGAGCAGAATCTGGGAGATTCTGCGACTTAGTAAATGAGGCTGTTAAGACTTGGTGTGTCCATGAGGACAACTGCGCGAGTGCCCGACTCTGGATTCACTGGGCCAAGCGTGACTTGCTGTGCGCTGAGTGATCCAAATGAACCAGGAAGTGTTGCAACGATTGCGACACCCATGTCATCCAAGGCGGGGGTGAATGCCTTTGTACCGGGGTTGATGTGTTGCGCAACCACGGCGGCACGACGAGCGGATGTTGCGCCAAGACGCATCATCTCGGCACGAAGCGCGCGCTCGTTGGTGAGCGATACGAAGTACTGGTACGTAGCTGCGGCCAATGATTCGAGTCCCAACGCAAGTGCTGGTACGTCGGTCTTGTCTTTGCCTGCTTCGATGAGATCAAGAGCGGGCTGGCCGTAGGCAATCATGAGCTTTTCATTGGTGCCCTCGTAGGCAGCGCCACCGCGAGCGGTGATGAGCGACGACAATCCAGCGAGGTGTGCGGTGTGTGCGGCAGAAAATGCTGAGATGAGCTCGGCAGCTTTGCTGTCGGCAAGACCTGTGATCACTTTGTTGCCGTACATATTTGAAATCATCGTTTCCACCGACATTGCGGTGCGTAGCAACACAACATCGGTCACCATTGCATCAGCAAGCTTTGCGGTGGTGGGGGCTGAGCCCAAACGGGTGACCGTGTTGGAACCACCACATGCGGCGAGGAACGCGGCACTGGCTGCTGCGGCGCCACCAGCTGCGAGCACTGAGCGGCGGCTGTACTTCGGAGTTGAATTCTGAGTCATGATCTTCAGGCTTTCGTTCAGTTGCCAGCGGCAGTCAGTGGTGCAAGTCCGGAAACAATGGCAAGTGCGGCGCTGTGGCGAGCTTCCATGGTGATGATGGAAGCAACGAGCGTTGCGGCATCTAGTCCGTTCAGCGTTGTGAGCGCGTCGATGTGCTGATTCATAGTGGCGGCTTCAAGGCCAGCCAATTGGTTGGCATTTTGCGAGAATGAACCAGCTGCACCTGCAAGCGATGCAGCGCCTGCGGTGTTCACGGCTGTGCGGCCAACATATCCACTAATGGCCTGCTGATAGGCAACGTGGTGATCGTGAATCAATGTGAGAGCGGCAACATCGTTTTCATCGGTGGTTGCTTTGATGGCGGCTGCGTATGTGGCCGCCATTTGTGCTTCGCGACGTGCGAGTGCATTCAGCGTGTCGTTGTCAGAGGCATCGCGATTTGGTGGTGCAACAGTGGTGGCGGTGGGCGCGTCCATCGTTGGTGTCTCGTCGGCTGCTGATGCGCGAGAGGCGAGTGCAGGTGCAGCTGCGGCGAATGCGCCACCAGCAAGCAGTGATGTCAGAAGACGGCGACGTGATGTCGCAGAATTCTCTGGGAGGTCAACTTCATGGTTTTCCACGCGGGGCATCCTTTTTCGTTTTGGCGAAATATCGCCCCCCAACACTAGAAGTCCAGTGCCGAGAGGTCAGGTATCCAGGAGCCTGCCCTGGAAATTGCTTCTCCCCATTGTTGTCGCGAAACCCCTGGCGCTCCTAATGGCTCCACGGTGGTGGCCCCAGAAATGGCATCGACAGCGTCATTGAGATGTGACCATTGTCCTGCTGGGACGCCGGCCAGGAAGCCGGCACCCAATGTGGTGGCTTCGGTGATGGGGGAAACACGGACAGGTCGGCCCGAAGCATCGGCCAGGGCCTGAACAAAGGTGGGATTACGACTCATGCCTCCGTCGATGCGGAGTTCTGAAATGGGAAGCCCTGAGTCTTTCTCGGCTGCGTCCACCAGGTCGGTGCCACGGTGGGCCACACCTTCGAGGACGGCTCGAACAATGTGCGCACGATTGGTGCCACGCGTGATTCCGAACAAAGCGCCACGGGCGCCGTAATCCCAGAACGGTGTGCCGAGGCCGAGCAAGGCAGGAACGTACACCACTCCATCTGTGGTGGGCACAGACGAAGCAATGGTGTGAGATTCACCTGCCGATGAGATGAGTTGCATGTCATCGCGTAACCATTCGATGTTGGTTCCAGCCGACAACATGATGGCTTCAGTTCCATACGAGACCACGCCATTTGTACTGAACGCAACAATCGGGAATGTACCGCCCTCGCTCCGTTGGGCATAGTTGGGAGCAGATGTTCCAACGAATGTGTTGAGCATTCCGCCGGTACCGAAAGTGATCTTGGTAAGGCCCGGAGTAATGCATCCTTGACCAACGAGTGAGCCCTGTTGATCGCCCACCATCGCCATGATTGGAGGTGCACCAGGAAGGTCTATTGCTTCGCCGATGAATCCAGACGTTTCCACGATACGAGGTAACTGATGTTCCTTGATGCCGAGAACATCGAGAACTTTCTGGTTCCATGAGGTTCCTGCTGCCACGGTGAGTCCGGTGACGGCCGCATTGGTGTGGTCAGTCACATGATGCTGTCCTTGAGTGAGTTTCCAGACCAGCCACGAATCGACAGTGCCAATGCGAATATCGTCACTTGTCCGTTCGCTTTCATCACTGATGTAGTTCTTCAGCATCCACGACGCTTTGGTCGCGGATTGATTCGGTGCAAATGCGAGCCCGTGTTCTATACGGGCCATGATGCAGTCGCCCACTGTGCGCAAATCTTGCCAGCCGATCGCCGGACCAATTGGCTCGCCAGTTGATGCGCGCCACACAATGGTGGATGCGCGTTGGTTGGTGATGCCTACCGCGTTCACTTCACCTGAAGACAAGGCCGCGACAGCAACTCGCTTCACGGCCTCGTACATCTGAACGGCATTGAATTCCACCAATCCACCCGCGGGTGATGATGGTGCGCATTCTTCGTAATGCAAGTCGGTGACTGATGCATCGTCATTGACGATGGCGGCTCGAAGTCCGCTGGTGCCAACGTCGATGACCAGTGTTCTCATAATCCCAGTTTTCCAGGATTCAAGATGTTGTTTGGATCAAGTGCTTTCTTCACGGCGCGCAGCACATTGAGACCATTGCCGAGAGCTTCGCCCATAAATTGCGAGCGGCTATAACCAACGCCGTGGTGGTGCGACAGGTTTGCGCCAGCACGTAGCGCCGCAGTTTGTCCGGCTTCCCATAAGGCGAGATATGTGGCTTCAAATTCTTCTGCTGGAGGATTTGCAGCGAACGTGAAATAGACGCACGCACCTTCGATGTAACTGTGAGACAGGTGACATGTTGCTGCGCGAGCATGCGGCACGGCGAGCATTGCTGTTTCAACTTGCTCGACCACCGAATCAAGCAGCGCCCAATTGGCAGCCACTTCCATGGTGTCCACCACAAAGCCCTTTCGTGTGAGACCTTGCAAAGCGCTGGTGTCATTACGGTGATGAGTCCACGCTTCCACTAACGCAACGTCGCCCACTGTTGCACCCAAAGACATGCACACGTCGTGAACCGTTGACATACAGGCGTCGATGATTGCCTCGGTGCCTTCGTCGAGCACCAACAGAGTTGCAGTGGTTCCATCGCCACCGTGAGAACGCTTACTCTCTGCGCCGTCGTACAGACGAAGAACAGCCGGTGTTGCACCGGACCGATAAATACGGCGGCATGCCTCGAAGCCATCGGACAAGTTAGAGAACACATACGCCGCGCGTCGTTCTACTTCTGGCAGTGGATGAGCGCGAAGCCATACGCGAGTGATGACACCCAAAGTTCCTTCGCTTCCAAGAATCAATTGCGAAATATCGGGGCCGACTGCGCCGGCTGGTGCGCCACCTGTGTGGACAACAGTGCCGTCGGCAAGCACTACCTCGAGAGCGTGAACGATGTCTTCAATTTTTCCGTAGCGAGTGGAATACTGACCCGCGCCACGACATGCAACCCAGCCGCCAACAGTTGAGATAGCTACTGATTGCGGATAGTGGCCAATAGTGAGGCCGTGCTGGCGCGCAGCATCTTCTACATCGGGCCCGAAAGTTCCGGCCAATGCTTCAACAATTCCAGAAATTTCATCGACCGATTCAACGCCTTGCATTGCCGTCATATCAAGCGCAACACCACCGGCCAGTGGGATTGCTGCGCCGCACACGCCGCTTCGACCGGCCGATGGCGTAACAGGAATTGAATGCGTGTTGCAGTATGCGAGGAGTGACGAGACCTCTTGTGTGTTCTTCGGACGGCACACCACGAACGGAATTTGCGGCACCTCATTTTGCAAAGACCATGACAACGACAATGGCCACCAGTCACGTCCATGTTCAGCACGATCTTGCGCATCGGTCGATGTATCGCACATGTCGCTGAGGTTGCTCACTTCATCTTCAGTAAGGGAGCGCACTGCGCCTGACAAGCGCGGAGTTGCTACGGCGGGATCACCACCGAACTCAATGGGATGAGTAACAGGGGTATTAAACGGATGAAGGCTCATGAATGTCTTTCGGTTAATTGTGTGAAGCGATGAATTCAGCTTCGGTCACGTGAGATGCGGCGTCTTCGCGGGCACATTCGTCGAGAAATTCGGCGAGGCTTGCGGAACGTTGTGCATCGTTCCACCCCAGAAGCGGAGCAATGAGGTCTGCAACAGCCGGCGCGGCCGAAACGCAATTTCGACGCAGTGCTAAGCGAGCGCGAGTTCGACGCGTCAATACATCGTCAACACTTGTGGCCATTTCATGCGTTACTGCGTACACCGCTTCTGCACGAAGATATGGAAGACCTGCAACCAATGGTTCGCCCAATGATGCATCGTTGGAGATGAGTTCTTTGATTGCGCGTGCGTCGCTTCCGTATCGGCCGTCGAGGTGTGCATCTAACTGGTTCTTTGAGGAAGCGCGTCCTGATACTCCGCGCAATGCCAATGACTTTGTTCGGCTGTGTTTCTTAGAACCCAGTACTTCGCACACGGCATCAACGGCATCTTCGGCCATCTCGCGATACGTAGTGAGTTTGCCACCAGTAACCGTGACCACTCCGTTAGTAGATGTCACTACTTTGTGGCGACGACTGAGGTCTGCAGTTCGACCAGCTTTGGCCGAGGTGTCATCCATCTTCACCAATGGACGCAGACCAGACCACACGCCGGTGACATCGTCGAAAGTAACGCCCGTTGTAACACTTGCGTTGAGCGCATCAAGTACGTACTCAATGTCGTCCTTCGTGCATTGAGGGTCGTTGACTGGTCCCTTGTAGTCGGTATCGGTGGTGCCGATATATGTGAATTGGTAGGTGCCATCGCCATTCGACAACCAGGGCACAACAAACAGACTGCGTCGATCTTTTGGCACCGGAATAACAACCGCGATGTCGTTTCGTACTTTTTCCCAAGGCACCGTGAGGTGAACACCTTTTGCGGGGCGAATGGTGTCGGGATGCACCTTCTCATCAAGTGCGCGCACGTCATCGGCCCATACACCGCTGGCGTTCACTACAGATTTCGCACGAATAACAAATGTGGAGTTACTGATGGTGTCGGTGACGTTCACCTGATGCTGAGTGTTCGTAGTGGACACGATGGAGTCCACACGGCATCTGTTTGCAACTGCGGCGCCCTTGTCGGCAGCGGTGCGCAATACCGTGAGAACCAGTCGCGCATCGTCAGCCTCTGCGTCGTAGTACAAGTAGGCAGAGGCCAGCTTGGGGCGAGGCATGGTGGGCAAGTGCTTGAATGCAGAATTTGCAGAAAGTCGGCGGTGAATACGGCCAATGCGCCATCCGCCGGTGAGGTCATACATCCACATCGCCGAGCCGAGTGCACGAGCAATCTTCTTCGATACAACACCGTCTTTCGTGAGGATGGGAATCATGAAGGGGAGTACATGCACCAAATGAGGTGCGTTGCGACGCAGACGCTTGCGCTCTCTGAGGGCTTGGTACACCAATCGAACATCGCCTTGTTGCAAGTAGCGCAGGCCACCGTGCACCAACTTCGATGACTTCGACGAAGTGCCTGACGCAAAGTCATCACGTTCGACGAGGGCTACGGAAAGGCCGCGACTAGCCGCATCAAGGGCCACGCCGGCACCGGTGATGCCGCCACCGATGACCACAACATCAAATTCCTCTGCGGCAAGGCGCGCAAGGGAATAAGAACGATCGAAAACATGTTCAGATGACATCGCTGTGAGCATATTCCAACTAAGTCGGGTGACTTAATTAGGTATTTTCATAACTTGCTAATTAGCAAGAGTTGCAAATTAGAGAAAACGGCAATATTCTTTCCCCCATGCGTTCACCAGAAGAGCTCACCACCGCATTCCGCGCCGCTGGTCTCAAGGTGACGCCACAGCGCCAGTTGTTGTTCAAACTCATGTACAACAACAGCGCACATCCCACCGCGGATTCGCTGTTCGCAATTGCCTCGCAGCAGATGCCAGGAATCTCATTGCGCACCGTGTACCAAACACTCACCGATCTCACCGAGATGGGCGAGTTGCGCAATATCGAAGTGGGCGCCGGCGCCATGCGTTTTGATCCCAATGTGTCCGATCATCACCATGCCGTCTGCGAAGTGTGCGGCGCCGTTCACGATGTCTACGTCAGCAGTGCACCAGAAATGCGCGGTCTCGACGGATTTGCAGTAGCCGATGCTCACATCGTCTACCGCGGCCGTTGTGCCGAGTGTTCTGCCTCTGCGAAACGTAGCTAACCCCCAACCAAACACCGAAAGGAAACAGTCATGCCAAGCCTGAAGGGCACCAAGACTCACGAAAACCTGTTGGAGGCGTTTGCTGGTGAAAGCCAAGCAAATCGTCGTTACCTCTGGTTCGCGCAAAAAGCAGATGTCGAGGGTTACCCCGACGCAGCTGCACTGTTCCGCTCCGTTGCAGAAGGCGAAACCGGACACGCACACGGACACCTTGAATACATCGCAGAAGTAGGCGACCCAGCATCTGGTGAGCCCATCGGCGAAACAGAAGCAAACTTCAAGGCATCTATCGCTGGCGAAACCTACGAGTACACACAGATGTACCCAGGCTTTGCAAAGACAGCTCGCGAAGAAGGCTTCGACGAAATTGCAGATTGGTTCGAAACTCTTGCTCGCGCAGAGAAGAGCCACGCTGGTCGTTTCGGCGAAGGTCTCGCAGCTCTCTAAAGCTGCTTGCGGCTCCTCGTCGCATCACATTTGCGAAATGGGGGCCCCGAACATCGGTGGCCCCCATTTTCATACTCGTTTACTTCTTATTGACAGGGAAACCCGATGACAACTACTTACGATCCGAAACACCCGAAGTACACAGACGAAGCTGATGTACGCGAAGAACTCACTCGCGTGTACGACTTGTGTCACGGCTGTCGCTTGTGCTTCAAGTTCTGTTCATCATTTCCCACATTGTTCTCGTACGTCGACCAACACGAGAGTCAAGATGCCGGCCTTATGACGCCAGAGCAGCAAGACCAAGTGGCCGATGAATGCTTCCAATGCAAGCTCTGTTATGTGAACTGTCCATACATACCTGAGTTACACGAATGGAATCTGGATTTTCCTCGCCTTATGTTGCGTCACGATGCGATGCGTCGCGCAAATGGTCAAGTCACAGTGCGTAAGCGCGTCACAGACACAGTGATGGGTCACACCGATCTCATCGGGTCAATTTCTACAAAAACTGCAGCAGTCACCAATGTGGTGATCGGCGCCAAGCCGGGTTCATTCCTTCGTAAAGCTGTTGAAAAAACAGCAGGCGTCTCTTCTGTTCGCTTACTTCCTCCGTATGCAAAGGTTCGATTTAGTACGTGGTTCAAGAAGCGGGTCAAGCCGGTCATTGCCAAGAAGCAAGGACAAGTGGCTGTATTTCCAACGTGCCTCGTTGAATATCAGCAGCCCGGAATCGGTCAAGATCTGGTGAAGGTCTACGAACGCAATGGCGTTGAATGTTCGCTTGTTGAGGGCGCCGGTTGTTGCGGTGCTCCGTATCTCCACAGTGGTGACGTTGATGCATTCACCAAAACTGCGGTCAAGCAAGTGAAGGTTTTGGCCGATGCGGTACGCGCCGGTAACGACATTGTTGTTCCGCAACCAACGTGCGGCTATGTGCTGAAGAAGGACTACGTGGACTACGTCGGCGGCCCCGATGCAGAACTTGTTGCCGCACATACATTTGATTCGTCTGAATATCTCATGAACTTGCACAAGGCAGAGGGAACCGAGCTGGACACCAACTTCACTGGCGAGATTGCGGAAACCATCTCGTACCACGTTCCGTGCCACCTCAAGGCTCAGAACATCGGATTGCGTAGTCGAGACCTCATGAAACTCACCGGCGCAAAGATCAAACTCATCGATCAATGTTCAGGCATTGACGGAATGTGGGGACTCAAGGCCGGTAACGAGGAGTTCGCAGTACCCATTGCGAAGAAGTTGGCGGACAAATTGGAATCTGCAGACAGTCAAGTTGTCGCTGGTGACTGCCATCTGGCAAACACCGCGATCAATGAGCAAACAGGCAAAGCGGCGCAACACCCTCTGCAAGTAGTGGCACGTGCGTACGGCATCGCAGAAGAACCATCGAAGTAATCATTACAACACCGAAAGGAATCACCATGACAACGGCAGCCCCCAGCCGCAAACTCACACTCGACGACATTGCAGATCAGCGTGCGTACGAACGTGAACGTGAACAATTTCGAGCACACATGATTGAGGTGAAGCGTCGCCGTCGCGTAGCAATCGGCGACATCATGACCATCATGTTTGAGAATCGCGACACGATGCGTTTGCAGATTCAAGAAATGGTGCGAGTGGAAAAAGTGCTCACCGACGAAGGTGTGTTGGAAGAACTGAAGGCCTACAACCCAATGATTCCAGAGCCTGGTCAATTGTGCGCCACGTTGTTTCTAGAACTCACCTCCGAAGAGCAGGTGCGAGAGTGGTTGCCTAAGTTGGCTGGTCTTGAAAACAGCATCTCTTTGGCATTGAGTGACGGATCATCGGTTCACGGAGAAATCGATGCACAGCATGCTGCCGGGCTTACTCGTGACGACGTCACAGCAGCCGTGCATTACCTCACTTTCAATTTCACGCCCGCGCAGGTGGAAGCCTTTGCCAACGGGGAAGTGTCGGTGGTGTGTGCCCAGCCCAACTACCCACATACTTCGGTCTTGAGTGCGGCCACTCGCGCTGAGTTGTTGACTGACTTGCGTCCATAAGTTCATTGGGAGGGTCGCGGCCCTCATTTCAGGCGGGTCTGTCTTGCGGATTGGACACGTGTGACGCGCGACACATACGATGCCCTCGAAGGGGTGGATGCACCCCGACATCGAACGGGGGTATCCGGTGTCGCGAGATATGAGTTGGCGCACAAATGGGGCTTGTAACGGCCTTGATCCGTCCATCTTTTTTCCTGACTCTGAGGAAAACGCCGGCGAGGCCATTGCCATCTGCGCGGAGTGCCCAGTGCGCATCTCCTGTCTTGAGCATGCGTTGACAGCACGCGAAAAAGAGGGAGTGTGGGGTGGTGCCACTGATCGCGAACGTCGCCGCCTCATCCGTCAGCGTCGTCGCACGGCCTAATCATTCGTTTTCTTCTCCACTTTGCGGGGATACTTAACAGATGACCTCGCCCGAGCAATTCATGGGTTGGCCAGCGTTGCTGGCTCAACTACTCGATCGCCACGACCTCACTAGTGCTGAAGCTGGGGCCGCCATCACGCAGATTCTCAATGGCGATGCCACGCCGTCGCAGATGACGGCATTCATCATTGCATTGCGCGCCAAAGGCGAGACCGCTGCTGAATTAGAGGGCATGTTGCACGCCGTCCGTGCTGCGGGTAACCGGGTGCCACTTGATTCATCAACAGCAGATCGAGCCATCGACATCGTGGGTACGGGTGGCGACAAGAGCAACTCGGTCAATGTTTCCACCATGGCTTCGCTGGTAGTGGCCGGTGCCGGAGTGCCGGTGTGCAAACACGGCAATCGTGCCGCATCGTCAAAGTGCGGGGCTGCAGACTTGCTGGAAATTGCTGGCGTTGCGGTGGAACTTGACGGCGAAGGCGTTGCTGCAGTCATTGCGGACGCTGGCTTTGGTTTTTGTTTGGCTGCTCGTTTTCATCCGGCTTTTCGTTACACCGGCCCATCACGACGAGAAATCGGCGTGCCCACGGCATTCAACTTGTTGGGACCAATGGCCAACCCCGCTCCTATCGCCAACATGTTGGTCGGAGTGGCGATGCCCAACATGATGGATCGTATGGCTGAAGCATTGGCCAGTCGAGGTGTGACCAGTGCATGGGTCGTTCATGGTCACGGCGGACTTGATGAGTTGGCCGTGAGTGGTCCCAATACCGTGTACGAATTGCGTGAAGGGCTCGTTCATAAATTTGAAGTCAATGCCAAAGATTTCGGTGTTCCGGTGTCATCTCTCGATGACATTCGTGGCGGAGATCCGTCGGACAATCTCAATATTTTGAAGCGAACCTTTGCAGGTGAGGCTGGTCCTGTTCGGGACATTGTCACATTCAATGCCGGTTGCGCGATGTATGTCGCCGGATTGGTCGGAGAGGTATCCGAAGGTATCGATCGTGCTCGCGCGTCTATTGACTCTGGCGCAGCGCAAGGCGTGCTTGATGCAGTAGTAGCTTCAAGTCAACGTGAAGCCGCACGAATGGAGAAATTGTCATGACCATTCGCGTGCCGGCCACGTCTGCAAATCTCGGACCTGGTTTTGATGTGATGGGGCTTGCTCTTTCGCTCTATACCGAAGTTGGAATTGTTGGAATCGATGAGCCCCTTGAGGGCGCGCGTGAAGCGGAAGAAACACACCCAGCGCACATTGCATTTGTCCGTGCTGGCGGTACGGGACGAATCTGGGTGCGTAATGCAATTCCCATGGGACGCGGCATGGGCTTTAGTGGCGCCGTACGCATTGGTGGGGCAGTGGCGGCTGAAGTGCAGCAGCAAGGGTCTTCGTGGAACCTTGCTACTTCAGGTGCGCTGGCAATTGGTGCAGAACTAGAAGGTCATGCAGACAACGTGGCTCCATCGCTACACGGTGGAGTGGTGATCACGAGTGAAAACTTGGTGGTGCACGTTCCGGTTGCATTAGACCCAGTGTTCGTGATGTGGGTTCCAGATTTCACAACATCAACCAATGAGTCACGCGGCAAAATCGGACCCACCATCGCACTGGCCGATGCGGTGTTCAACATCTCGCGTACTGCAATGTTTGTTACTGCATTGTCCACCGGCAATATTTCGCTTCTTCGCGAGGCAACTCGCGATCGCATTCACCAAGACATACGTCTGGCAGCATCGCCTGCATGCAAAGCGGCCCTCGATGCTGGCGTGGCCGCCGGAGCATGGTGCGGCTGGCTATCTGGCTCCGGGCCAACAGTTGCTCTTATGTGTGACCCATCAGAAGCCACACGTATCGCAGCTGCGCTGCCACAGGACGGTCACGCCAAGATTTTGACCATCGACACACAGGGCGCCACAGTCCTGTAGCGCAACCATGTCACACCCCTTCGTCAAGGTGCAGACATGGAATCAAAGCCTCAGAACACACCCGTCCCTTCCGAGCCCGTGCTCATGATCTCGTGCGATACGTGCGTCATGCGCCATAGCGAGGCCTGTGGCGACTGCATGATGAGCGTTTTGTGCGAAATGCCGCAAGAAGGGGCCGTTGTGCTCAATTTGCAAGAACTTCGAGAAATTCGTTTGCTCGCTCAGGCCGGTTTGGTGCCTACGCTTCGGCACCGTGCCGTCGGATAACTCGAGTACACGTAAGAAGCGCCGCATTGTCCACGGGCCATTGCCCGGCGGTGCTCAATATTGGGACGAGTTACGCACTCTTGGCCTCGATGCCGGTTTGCATGCGATGGGTGTAACAACGGCGGAACCACTATTGCGTGCTCGCCGAAACATTGAACACCGTATTCACAACAACTTGGTGAACGACATGCAGTTCACGTTTCGTAATCCCGAACGATCCACCACCCCGTCTCTCACGGTGGAAGGTGCACGTTCCATCATCGTGGGCGCGTACCCGTATTTCCATGGCGAGTTCGAATTAGCGCTTGCGGAAGAGCCGGGATACATCGCACGATACGCCTGGCTCAATCATCAAGACGCGTTAAAGGAATCGTTGCGCGCCGTTATGCGTCGACTGAGAGATGATGGCCATCGTGCGGTTGTGTTTGCCGACGACAACTCTGTCGTTGACAGAGAAGTTGCATATAACGCCGGCATCGGGTGGTATGGCAAGAACGCCAACATTCTTATTCCGAGTGCCGGAAGTTTTTTTGTGTTGGGTTGTGTGGTGACTACTGCTGAATTGCCGGTGTCTACGCCTGTTGAAGATTCTTGCGGTACGTGTACACGATGCATGCCCGCTTGTCCCACCGATGCAATTGTTGCGCCGGGGGTGATTGACGCAAAGAAATGTTTGTCGTGGCTATTGCAAAAGCCCGGAATCTTTCCGCGAGAACATAGAGAAGCACTGGGAAAAAGCATCTACGGTTGCGACGATTGTCAAACAAGTTGTCCTCACACGAGAAACCTTTCGGAACCAATGGGTGTTCCGGTGGGGCAGTCGCTGAACATGGTGGTCGGAATACGATCACTTCTCACAGCCTCTGATGACGAAGTGATGGCCCAATGCGACGGCTGGTATGTGCACGACCGAAATCCGCTATGGATTAGGCGTAACGCTCTCATCATTGCTGGTAACTCTGCGGTGCCAAACCAGCAATGGGCAGAAATCATCGCGTCGTACGTGACATCACCAGAGCCAATATTGCGCGCGCATGCAGTGTGGGCCGCGGCTCGATTGGGTTTCACCTCAATGATTCCTGTCACAGACGACGATGAAATGGTGCGCGCAGAGCTTGCGCATCTGCCAACCTTGCGGAACGGCCTATGAAGCATCTTCTCGTCACCAACGACTTTCCTCCAAAGATTGGCGGCATCCAATCGCTGTTGTGGGAATGGTGGCGTCGCCTTCCTTCTGACTCTTTTGCCGTCCTCACTAGCCCGTATCAAGGTGCTGCCGAATTCGATGCAGCCCAGCCGTATCGCATTGAGCGCACTAAAGAGCCGGTGCTCTTGCCGCATCCGTGGATGGTGCAACGCATCAACTCGATGGCCAAAGATTTTGGTGCTGACTTCGTGGTGCTCGACCCAGCCTTGCCATTGGGATTGGTGGGGCCATCGTTGAACTTGCCGTACATGGTGGTGTTGCACGGTGCAGAAGTAACCGTGCCTGGTCGTTTGCCACTGTCGAAACAAGTACTTGGGCACGTGTTGCGTGGTGCCGAGCACGTCATTGCGGCTGGCGGATATCCGTCTCGCGAAGGTGATCACGCTGCCGGAAAGTCATTGCCCACCACTGTCGTTCCACCAGGTGTTGATACCGACCGATTTGTTCCGCTCTCTATCGAGCAAAAATCGGCAGCTCGCGCCAAATTCGGACTCAGCGATAACGATGAAATTGTTCTTGGAGTCAGTCGGTTGGTTCCTCGCAAAGGATTCGACACGATCATTCGTGCAGTTGCTCAATTGGCGGTGCATCGTCCTCGTCTCAAGTTGGTTATCGCTAGCACTGGCCGAGATGAGGATCGACTCAAGAAGTTGGCCGTTGAATTGAACGCGCCAGTTGTTTTCTTGGGACGAGTCCCGCACGATGATTTGCCCGCGTTGTACGGATGTGCCGATCTCTTTTCCATGATGTGTCGAAATCGATGGGGTGGCCTTGAGCAAGAAGGTTTCGGCATTGTGTTTGTTGAGGCTGCTGCGTGTGGCGTGCCACAGATTGCAGGAGACAGTGGTGGAGCGGCTGAAGCGGTGTTGCACGGCATCACTGGCTATGTCTTGCCAGACCCCAACGACGTTCCTGCCTTGGCTGCTCACATCGATGCTGTGCTCTCCGACCATGTGCTTCGCGCGTCAATGGCCAATGCGTCTCGCGAGCGTGCGGTTCAGGAATTCAATTACGACGTACTGGCATCACGGTTAGGTGCTGTGCTGAAAGTGGGGTCATGATGGATGCTGTGAACGGTTCAATCATCGTGCGCATCAATGCAGTGCTCACACTTGCCTTTGTTGCAACCGCAATCGTGGCAACTGTGGTTTTTGAACAACCATGGAAGACGGTTGCAGTTGTCGTGAGCCTCATCAATTTTTCCATTGGCGTAGTGGCCTTCTTGTGGGGGTATTGGAACGCAGTGCAGCGCAGTCGCGAAGACAACATTGCTGTGGCTGCGTTGTACTTTTTGATCGATGGTTGCGCGCCCCGTGCGGTGATGGTGCGGATGAACACTTTGTTAGGTGTTCAAACAATTGTTGGACTTGTCACGGCAATTGCCCGACCCAACACGAATGGCCAGCGTGGAAGCACCCTTGCCTTTGGCATCCTGGTACCCATGCTGGGATTGGGTCTCAATGGCCTCTGGGGGGCATTTCACGGTCAGTTTTCACCCCGCAACATAGGTGCTGCCGATGTGGTTCACGGTGGCGAGGCCGAAATAGTGAAAGATAGTGACCATGACTGAACGCGCCGCTCAGACCACACTCATCAATGCACCGCTCGACAAGTGCTGGCAGATTGTTCTCGATTTTGAGAATTATCCCAATTGGGCAAAGGATGTGAAAGAGGCAACCGTGTTGTCGCGTGACGATCAGGGTCGAGCCTCGCGTGTCGAGTACCGCGCCTCAGCGCTTGGCCGCAGTACTCACTACACCCTGGAATACGACTACTCCGAAGTTCCTGGTCGCTTGTCATGGAAACTTGTTGATGGTGACATCATGCGCGCATTAAACGGCGCCTACTCGTTCGTGGAAATCGACGGCGGAACGCAGGTGTTCTACGAGCTCGACATTGAACTGGTGGTTCCGCTTCCCGGTTTTGTGAAGCGCCGCGCAGAGGCTCGCATTCTCATTGAAGCCGTCAAAGAACTCAAAGCTCGCGCCGAATCGTGAATCGCGTCGGCATCGACGTAGGGGGCACCAAGTGTTTTGGTGTTCTTGTTGATGATGGTGGTCAGGTGGTGCGCGAAGTGCGATATGCCACACCGCCAGCACACGAACTCATCGACCTTCTTCACTCCATGTTCATGGAACTTGATGGCGAAGCGACATTAGGAATTGGCGTGCCTGGGCTTATTACTGAAGAGGGCATCATCAACGCCTCGCCCAACATGCCAGGTGCAAAGAATGTTCCGGTTGGTCCCGAGTTACGTCGCCGACTGGATGCAGAAGTGCACGTAGAGAACGATGCCACCATGGCTGCGTACGGGGAGTGGAAAATTGGTGCGGCTCGTGGTGCGCAGAATGCGGTCATGATCACCTTGGGTACAGGTATCGGCGGCGGCATTGTGATGGGCGGGCAATTGCATCGTGGCGCCAATGGCTTCACCGGCGAGATCGGGCACATGGTGGTGCAACGTGACGGGGTTCAATGCGTGTGTGGACGCCGCGGATGCTGGGAGCGTTATGCGTCCGGCTCTGCGCTCAAGATGCTGAGTGGTGGTCAGAGTGGCGAGGAGGTTTTCGCTGCGTACAAAGAAGGCAATCAGCAGGCCGCGTCCGTGGTGGATGAATTCGCCGACTGGATCGCAGTTGGTCTAGCGAACATGACCAATATTTGTGACCCCGAAATCATCGTTATCGGCGGTGGAGTAGTTCAATCGTTCGTTGAAGTGATGGAGTCGGTGCAAACAAGTTTTGTTCAGGCGTTGTATTCGTCAGAATTTCGTGCACACCCGCGACTCGCGGTGGCCGAATTAGGAGAACGCGCTGGTGCAATCGGTAGCGCTCTCATCGCCGCCGAATCACATCATTAGTGCTCGGCCCAATCGCGCGAGCGCTCCACGGCGCGCAACCATTGCGCGTGATCAGATGATGAGGGTTGTGGTTCGAACTTCTTGTCCAGTTGCCACATGCTTTCGATCTCGGTTGTGGAGTTCCAAACGCCTTCGGCGAGCCCAGCTAAGTACGCCGCCCCAAGTGCTGTGGTTTCGTGATCGGTAGGTCGAAGCACGGGAACGCCCAACTCATTGGCCTGGTGTTGCAGCATGTCGTCCATTACCGATGCGCCACCATCAACGCGGAGTTCGTTTAAGGTGACCCCACCCGCGGCAGTCATTGCATCAATTGCATCGCGAGTTTGATACACCATTGCGTCAACGACGGCACGCGCAATGTGGGCTCGTGTTGTTCCGCGCGTGATTCCCACGATGGTGCCGCGTGCATATGGGTCCCACCACGGGCTACCAAGGCCAGTGAATGCGGGCACCACGTAGACGCCTGCAGAGTCCGGCACGGATGCGGCGAGTTCGCCAATTTCTTGCGAGGAAGAGATGATGCCCAGTCCGTCGCGTAACCACTGAACGGCCGCGCCCGTGACGAAGATGGCACCTTCAAGTGCGTACGTTGTATGACCAGTTCCGAGATCCCACGCAATTGTGGTGAGCATGCCATCTGACGGCGATGGACATGCGGTGCCCACATTTAACAAAATGAAACTGCCAGTGCCGTAGGTGTTTTTGGCCATGCCAGGTTGCGTGCACACTTGTCCGAAGAGGGCGGCCTGTTGATCGCCCGCAATGCCAGAGATAGGAATGTTGTTGGGAACTCCGGGAACGTTGTTTGTGACGCCATATCGATGGCTAGAAGGTTGCACCTCTGGCAAAACACTGCGTGGCACTCCCAAGAGTTCACACATGGTGTCGCTCCATTTCATAGAACGAATATCAAACATCATGGTGCGGCTTGCATTGCTCGGGTCCGTGACGAACGAAGCACCGTTTGTGAGATTCCATACCAACCACGAATCAATGGTGCCAATACATAAATTGTTCGGCTCTGGCAACTGTGCATGTCGCAACAGCCACGAGGCCTTCGTGCCAGAAAAATACGGATCAAGAACAAGGCCGGTGGTTTTTCTCACCTCTGATAAATGTGGCGTCAGCGATTCGCACACATCTGCCGTTCTGCGGTCTTGCCACACAATTGCATGAGCGCAGGGGAGACCTGTCGACTTGTTCCACGCAACAACAGTCTCGCGTTGATTTGTAATACCGATCGCAGCCACCGGTTCATTGAGCTTCGACACCACATCGGCCAATGTGGCCACAACTGCGTTCCAGATTTCGGATGCATCGTGCTCAACCCAACCAGGTTGCGGAAAGTATTGAGTGAACTCTTGATATGAAGAAAACGAGGGTCGTCCATCGCTGAACACGGCACGGGTACGTACACCGGTTGTGCCTGCATCAATGGCAAGAACTGCGCTCACGATTGCTCCTTCGATGAGTCACTAATGAACTGCACCATGTGTGGATGAAGTTCTGGGGAACATGCCAACACTTGGGCCGGTGTCACAATGTCACCAAGAAAATTGGACACGATGGCGCCGGCTTCTGTGGCAATGAGTTGACCCGCTACGAGGTCCCACGAATTCAGCCCTTCCTCGAAATACGCATCTACACGGCCCGCTGCAACAAAGCACAGGTCCACTGCGGCGGCTCCCATTCGTCGCAGATCTCGAGCTGTCATGAGCATGCGTGCGACACGTTGAGTATGAGGTCCGCGCCCCTTCACGTTGTAACTAAAGCCAGTTGCAATGAGGGCCTGGCTCACATCGGAAATACGACGGACTGATAACGGAGTGTTGTTCACTGTGGAGCCTTCGCCGCGCGCCGCACTAAACATTTCGCCGAGCGCAGGCGCGTAGACGGCTCCAGCGAGTGGGCCATGCGCATCGACTGCCCCAATAGAAACCGCCCAAGTGGGAAGGTCGTACATGAAGTTGGTTGTGCCATCAATGGGGTCGATGTGCCACGTAATGCCCGAGGTTCCGTGTGTATTGGAGCCTTCTTCGCCAACGATTGCATCAAGAGGCCGAAGGGAAGTCAGTCCATTCGTAATGAGTTCTTCATTCGCTTTGTCGTATTGCGTCACCATGTCAACTGCAGATGACTTCGTGTTAATGGTGAGCGAACCCGTTTTTCTTCCGCGAAGGGCAGAGTCACCAGCCTCGCGAGCCAGACGAATGGCTATCTCGCGAAGTTCATTCGCCAGTGTCATTGACGATCTGCAATCTCGCGCCATTCACCGATAGCGCGAAGCACGAGAACAGCGACAACTGCTGTTCCGCCCGCTGAGAGTACGGAACCAATGAGAATTCCGATTCCGTGTGCCAGAGATCCGGCGTTGTCGCTCTGAATGTCTGCAAGTGCATATCCAATTAATGCCCCTGCAGCACCGCCAATCAAAATGGCGCCGAACGCCATAATGCGAGCAACCCGAGATGGCAGGGCGGAAAGTGATTGAGAAGGATCTGGCACATCCCTATCGTAGGTGGCGTTCAGGGCGTCGCCTAGGTGAGGTGCGATAGCGTCGCTGGTAATGGCCGAATTCCGTTCCATCTTGCATGTCGATATGGATGCGTTTTACGTTTCGGTCGAACTGGCGCGCCGCCCCGAACTTCGTGGTCTTCCCGTGGTGGTGGGCGGCACAGCGGGGCGCGGCGTGGTGTCGGCGGCCTCGTATGAAGCACGACGATTTGGTGTGCACTCTGCCATGTCGTCTGCCATTGCTCGACGAATGTGTCCTGATGCCATTTTCATTTCGCCTGACATGTCGAAGTACTTGGAAGTGTCTCAGCAACTACACGAAATTTTTGAATCGTTTACTCCGTTGGTGGAGCAGATTTCTGTGGACGAAGCATTTATGGATGTCACTGGTGCACGAAGTTTGTTGGGATCAGCTCATGACATTGCGTGGGCATTGAGAAAGAAAGTGTTCACTGAAACGCAACTCACTTGCAGCGTGGGGATTGCGCCAAACAAATTCTTGGCCAAGTTGGCAAGTGAACATGCAAAGCCTCGCGCAACTGCAGATGGCGTCGACCCAGGATTTCAAGTATTTGAAGTACTACCCGGGGAGGAGCTTGCGTTCTTGCACCCTTTGCCCGTCGGTGCGTTGTGGGGCGTTGGGCCGGCCACCTTGTCCAAATTGGAAGCGCTCAGCATTCGAACGGTGGGGGATCTCGCCGCCCTTGACGTGGGAATCATTTGTTCGGCGGTCGGTGATGCGCACGGACGGCATCTCCATGCACTTGCCAATGCCGCTGACGAACGAGACGTAGTGCCCGAGCGCAATGCAAAATCGATCGGTCATGAGGAAACCTTTGCTTCGGACCTCACCACGCACGAAGAGTTGCGTGTTCAGTTGGTTCGATTGTGTGACGCAGTAGCGAGACGTACTCGAGCGGCTGGGGTAGCCGCCGGAACATTGATGTTGAAAGTGAAATTTTCGTCGTTCGAGTCGGTGACTCGCTCAACGTCGCCATCAATGCCCCTCACCACCGGACCATCTATGGTGGCCGCACTGGAACCACTGCTTACGTCGCTCGACTGTGCTCAAGGCGTGCGCCTGCTGGGCGTTCACGCTCAAAAACTCAGCACTGAAACTGGTCGGGCTCCGAAACTGTTCGATGATGGCGATGACTCAGTCGAAGACATCGAAGAGCAATGGGTGCCAGCCAGCCGCGCCATTGATTCAATCGTGCACAAGTTCGGGGCAGGGGTAATTGGTCCGGCAAGCACAATGAACAAGCGCCGTCCCGGAGACAACCCATTTGGCCCCAACGAACCCACGAATGAGGGCTAGGGACAAAAAGGTGGGCTGGCGCATTGTGTTCGCGGCGCCAAGGTGAAACAATCAGTGCGTGGCACTTTCTGATGACGAGCAACGGATACTTCGTGAGATCGAAGACCAACTGAAGTCCGACGAAAAATTTGCGACTGCAGTGTCATCTTCGGGTCTGTATCGCCACTCTGCTCGTCAAGTGTGGTGGTTGCTGTTAGGCATGGTGGCCTCATTGGTTGCAATGGTCATTCTCTTGCAGGTGCACTATTTGCTCGCCTTTGCGGCATTTGTGGCCATGTTGGCTTGTGGTCTCACCATTAAGCGCCAGGTGCGTCTCATCGGACGTGCGGGTGTGCAAGATCTTGCACAAAAGATGCCACGTCCACGCGTGAAGTTTCCTCGTGACTAATTGCCTGCCAGTATTCTGAGCACATGTCCCAGACAACGCTTTTCTTAAAGCCAAAAGTGGTGTCGGCTGTCCTTGTTCGGCCGCAACTTTGGGGCACGGCTATTCGGCAATGTGTTCGGTTGGCTCCACGAGGCTGGTGGCACCGAGCTCCTTTCTTGCCGCTTCCACCGGCAAAGTACATGGAATTCCGAATGGTGACCCAATATGGAGGCGAACACGGCTCGCTCCGAGGAAACATTCGTCCGCAAGATGTGGTGGACTATCTCCAATGGTTGAAGCAGTGGAACCACGCACGATGAGGTTGTTCTTGCGGCTTGCTGTGCCCGGAAGTTTCCGGAGATAAATCATGAGGAGCGCGCTCGTACTCAATGCAACGTACGAACCGCTCAGTGTTGTGTCTGCACGACGAGCCATTTGTTTGGTGTTGTGCGACAAGGCCGACGTGGTGGCCGAAGATGATTCCGTCGTTCGCTCTGAGCGAATGTCGATCGCTGCTCCCATTGTCATTCGTCTTCGATATGTGGTGAAAGTTCCGTATCACCGACACACGGCAATGTCGCGTCGCGCAGTGTTCGCTCGAGACAATCATCGTTGTGGGTACTGCGGTAACCACGCAGACAGCATCGACCATGTATTGCCGCGCTCTCGGGGTGGGCTCAACGTGTGGGAGAACGTGATTGCTGCGTGTCGGGGATGCAATCTCCGAAAGCGAGATCGCACTCCGGAAGAGGCCGGAATGAAATTGTCCACCGTTCCTCGAATGCCGCGTGAAATGAGCTGGATTGCGTACTCGGTTCCTCGCGTGCCCGAGGAGTGGAAGCCGTACTTGGCTGAAGCCAGTTAAATACGCAAAGGTGTAGTTCGTGAACCTGCACCGTGCCGATTGGAAACGTCATGACTGGCGAGGTACCGCGCAGGATTTTCATTCTCTCGATGTGCCGGGCGAGCGTGCAGTGTGGAGTTGCGAGGTGACGGCGCCCGCAATCATTCTTGGTTCTACTCAATCTGCCGATGACATCACAGCGTCGGTTGCCGAATCGTTTGGTGTGTCGATAGCCAAGCGCCGCAGTGGAGGTGGGGCGGTGTTTGTGAGCCCCGAAGACTCTGTGTGGATCGATGTCACCATTGGTCGCGACGATTCGTTATGGACTGATGACATCAGCACATCCATGTTGTGGTTGGGCGATGCGTTTGTGCGTGCTCTGCATCAGTGGGTGCAGGCCGAAACCTTTCGCGGGCCGTTCAGTAACGGCATCGACGGTCGTACGGTGTGCTTCGCAAGCGAATCGCCCGGAGAGGTGTTCGTTAATGGCGCCAAGTTGGTGGGCATTAGTCAGCGTCGAGGCCGTAATGGTGCTCGATTGCAATGCGTGATGTATCGGCAATGGAACCCTGAGTTATGGGTTCCTGCACTTTCGGCACCAGATGTGCGTGAACGCATTACTTCCATGAATGTGGCAACTCTCAATGTGTCAGCCGTCGAGATCGTGACAGCGCTCGCGAACGAACTCGACGACTTGGCTTAGACCACGCCCAAGTAACGAACCAATTTGTTAAGGGTTTGTAAGCCCATTTCTATTGCGCCCCAAGAGACAACAGCATTTCGCTTGTCCACGGTGGAGTGCAGCTGGCGCAACGTGACGATGGTCTTGCCGTCATCTTGCTGATCAAAGGTGACAGTCACACGAAATCGGTCGGGGTCGTGGTCACTGTCGGATCCATGGTCCATCACCAATTTTTCATGCGGCACCACTTCGAAATAGCGGTAGCGGTTGGTGAACACCGTGCCATCGGGTGCGGTCATGTCAAACGAACTAGTACCGCCGACCTGTGGGTCGAAGTGGTGGACGGTGGTGACGAACCCATCGGGGCCGAACCACTGCGCAAAGGCGCCGGGAGATGTCCATGCGGCGTAGACGGTGTCCCGCGGGGCGTTGATGACTTTCATCAACACAATTTCACGGTCAAGGGACCATGAATTGAGGGCGATGGCAATGTCAGTTTCATTCACGGCTTTCAGTATGGCGTGGTGGTTTCGTGGTGGTTGCGCGGGGATTGGTGGGGTGAAAGGGGGAGGAAGGTGGCGAAAAATGGGGGAGAGTGGTTGACAGTGGGGAGAAGTGGGGATATTGTTTCCCTCGGGTTGAGGCGGAATCTCTCCCAGGGAGGCGGAACCTGTGTTTGTTGGAGTGCACGAGCGACAGCTCGACCCAAAGGGTCGTCTCGCGTTGCCTGCTGCATTTCGCCCACGGTTCGAGCCACGTTGTTTCCTCACTATTGGTCGCGACAACTGCATTGACGTTCTGACAGAAGAGGCCATGGAGGACATGGCGAAGGATCTTTTGGAGAAGGTTCGTCGTAACGAAATCAGCCGTAATGAAGCGCGTGCTATTTCATCGCGCAGCTACGAGGCCACCATTGACGCTCAGGGGCGTATCAATCTGGAACAAACGTTGCGCGATTATGCGGGCGTTGTTCTGGGTGAGAAGGTCATCGTTTCTGGTTCCTTTGACCGAGTCGAAATCTGGGAACCCACGCGCTATGAGCGCAACATGGAAGAGGGCACTGCCCTGATTGCTGGAGCGGGCGCGTGATCGCCAATGGCTCTTCGTTCTTTTCACATGCCCAAAGGCCGTCGGTCTTTGGCAGTCTCCCGGATGGCACGGTGGTTTGCTCCAACTCCGCCCGCTGCCATCGCGCGCGTACCGGGGATAAATCCGGACGGCAATCGTCATCCGAGGGACTGCCAAGGGTCGAGGGTTCCTCGATGTGTGTTGGGAATTTTCGGATGAATCAGTCATTTGTTCACGACCCAGTCATGCTGGCCGAGATTCTTGATGTCTTTACATCAATGGATAAAGGGGTCTTTGCCGATTGCACCTTGGGTGGGGCTGGACATTCGTTGGCCATACTCTCGGCGCATCCCGGTGTGTCGCTCCTAGGAATTGATCAAGACGACATGGCATTGTCGTCGGCTCAGAGTGTTCTCGATGCTGCAGGTTGCAGCGGACGCGCGACCCTCCGGCGCGCCCGCTTTGATGCTGTGGCACGTATCGCGGCTGAAGAGGGCATCGGGTCGTTGGCCGGTGTCCTCTTCGACCTCGGTGTTTCTTCGCCGCAGTTTGATGTTGCAGAACGCGGCTTCTCCTATCGCTTCGACGCACCACTTGATATGCGCATGGATCGGTCACGCGACTTCAGTGCTCACAATGTGGTGAACGACTACGACGTCGAAGCGTTGATTTCAATGTTGCGTCGCAACGCAGACGAGCGCCATGCGGTACGCATTGCTCGAGCAATCGTTACCGCTCGTCCAATTGAAACCACAACGCACTTGGCCGAAGTGGTGAGTAACGCCATCCCAGCACCTGCTCGTCGTCGTGGTGGTCATCCTGCCAAGCGAACCTTTCAGGCCATCCGAATTGAGGTGAATGCCGAGCTTGACATCCTGCCCGGCGCAATTCGAGATGCAATTTCTCTTCTTGCCCCTGGTGCGCGACTTGCAGTTCTCACCTATCACTCTGGCGAAGACCGCATTGTGAAGTCAGTAATGCGCAGCGCAGAGACTGGCGATTGCACCTGCCCGGCGCACCTTCCGTGTGCCTGTGGCGCAGAACGCACCGTTGTGCGAGTGCGAGTGCCACGAGAAGCAAGCAAAGCAGAACTCGCTCGTAATCCACGTTCATCTTCCGCACGTTTGCGCGTTGTGGAAAAAATCTCATCAAAGGACATGAACTAGTCATGGCAGTTGCATTCCGTCTTCCAGTGATTGCCCCACGCGAGCGTGGTCAGGTACGCACTCCGCTCACGCTTGTCCCACAGGCTGATCGTCGTTTCTTGAAGATTCTCAGTGTCGTCGGTTTGGTGTTGGTGGTGCTGTTCGGACTTGTCGCGTTACAAGTGGAAATGGCTCAACAACAAATGCGTCTAGACAAGTTGAACTACAACATCTCTCGTGCTCGGTTGCATTTCGACGAATTGCGCGCAGAACGCGCTTCGTTGCAGTCGCCAGAGCACTTAATGGAAGCCTCTCGCCAATTGGGTCTCATCCCTGGTCGCACAACCACCATCGTGAATATTCCGGCGTCGATTGCTGCCGAAGTAGCGGCAACTGTTGGGAAAGTCGACGAAGATGTGGTGAAGCAAACAGAATCACCGCTTGACGAATTCGGCCGCTTGAAAGCTTCGGTCGTAGGTACGCCATGACGTCCAAAGGCGAGTCCCGCCGCGGAACTCGCTCACACGGAACAACACAGCCTCGGTCGTCAAGTCGGTCGTCAAGTCGGTCGTCAAGTCGGTCGTCGAGTCGATCGGGTTCTGCTCGCTCGTCTGCGCCAGGGCGAACAGGTTCGGTGAACACGGGTAGTCGTTCGGCCTCTTCCACATCAAAGCGTTCGTCGCAGAGCCGCGGACGTACTCAGCGAGCATTGCCGGTTGATAGCTCACCAGTTGTAGTGATTTTTCATGAGACGCGTCGTTGGTTGGCTGACGTGATGATGGGTGAAATTCCAGAGGCGTATCGCTCTCAGCGAATTTCCACTCGTGAATCTGAGGCAACCTTGCGCACGAGACTCGGCGTCGCATTGGTGGTTTTGGCACTGGTGTTCTCGTTTGTTACGTACCGCGTGTTGTCGTTACAGACGTGGAATCGTGACAAGTACTTGACGTTGAGCGTTGACCAGCGCACGCGCGTCAAGACAATTCGCGCTGAACGAGGCGTCATTTTTGACCGAAACGGGCATGAGTTGGCGTTGTCGGTTCCTAGTGTCACTGTCTACGCCGATCCTCGCGAGATTCGCGACTACGCAGGAACGGCGCACGCATTGGCGCCAGTACTTGGATTAAGCACCGAACAAGAACTGGCACTCGCACAGGATTTGGCCCAACCAGGTTCAAAATTTCGTTACTTGGCGCGTGAGCTCACTCAAGAAAAAGCGGATGCGATTTTGGCTTTGGGTCTAAAAGGTGTCGCATCGTATATCGAACCAGCGCGCACTGTGGAAGGTGGGGTAGCTGCCGCAATCATCGGTAAGACCGACCCAGATGGTGTTGGAGTGTCGGGTCTTGAGAAGCAGTTCAACAAAGTGCTCGCCGGCACCGATGGTCAGACGGTTCGCGAAGTTGATGTCAATGGCCGCACCATTCCAGGGGCCGAAAAAACGAAGACTAAAGCAGTTCCTGGTGATGACTTGGTACTCACGGTGGACAAGACAATTCAATACAACACTGACGCTGCCTTGCTGGATCGAGTAGGTCAGTTGAATGCAAAAGGTGGAACTGCAGTCGTCATGAACACCCAGACTGGCGAGGTGTACGCCATGTCGAATGTTCGTCGCGACAAGAGTGGGGCCACCATCTTGGCAAGCGGAAACTTTGCAACTGTTGAAGCGTACGAACCTGGGTCAGTTGCCAAGGTGTTCAGCATTAGCGCTGCATTGAATGAAGGAGTTGCGACACCTGAGACGACATTGCGAGTTCCTGGTGTCACTATCATCGATAAATATCCCATTCGTGATGCATGGCCACACGGCGTGATTGATATGAGTGTTCGAAATGTGATGGTGGAGTCTTCAAACATCGGCACATTGATGCTTGCTCAAAAAATGGAATCACGCACTTTGTATAACTACTTGGCCGCGTTCGGTTTTGGTCAAAAAACTGGTCTTGATTATCCAGGAGAGAGTCGCGGGATTTTGCGAGCCGCAGACAAGTGGCGCGGCACGGAAAAGGTCACCGTGTCATATGGCTACGGTCTCTCTGCAACGCCGCTTCAGTTGATTGCTGGCGTTAACACTGTTGCTAACGGAGGTGTCTATGTGGCACCTCGGTTAGTCAATGCCACCATTGATAAGTCAGGCAAGCAACATCCATATCCGGCATCGGCAACTCGACCAGTTCTCAAGCCAGAAATTGCCGCTCAAATGACAGACATCATGCGTGGTGTGGTGTGTGCTGGTACTGGTACGAAAGCTCAAGTAAAGGGCATGGAAATTGCCGGCAAGACAGGCACTGGTTACAAAGTGCAGTCAAACGGTACATATACCACCGATACTGGTGGCCGAAAGTACTTCGCATCTTTTGTCGGTTTCTTCCCAGCGTCCGCGCCCAAAGTAACGATCCTCGTGAGTATTGACGAGCCAGATGCATCGACGCGAGATCGTTTCGGTGGTACCGCTGCCGCTCCCGTATTTGCACGCTTGGTGCCCAACGTGATGCACGAACTTGGCATAGAAGCAACAGGCACCGGTACTGGATGTAAGGCGACAGACAAGCCGGTGTCGCACTAGGTAGTTATGTCGTTCGCTTTTCCTGCTCCCGTATCGCTGTCACATCTGTTGAAGAGTGTTGATGCGCGTGTGTCGGGCGACGTAGATACTCGTGTGACGGGGATGACGCAAGATTCTCGAAACGTGCAGCCTGGAGATATGTATTGCTGCGTGCGTGGCGAACATTTTGACGGTCATGATTTCGTGCATCAGGCAATCGCGGCAGGAGCCGTTGCGCTACTGGTAGACGGTTCGGTCGAAGGAATTCCGGCGTCTGTTGCCGTCGTTACCGTCGAGAGTGTTCGTGCCGTGCTTGGCGCAGTGGCCGCTAGCGGATTTGGTGAGCCTGCGCAGTCGCTCACCATCGTTGGAGTGACGGGCACCAATGGCAAAACCAGTACTGCGGCAATTATCGCCTCAATTTTTCGAGCCAATGGAGATTCGGTTCGAGTATTTGGCACTTTAAGTGGGATCCGCACCACGCCAGAAGCGATCGAGTTGCAATCTCTGTTGCGCGAGGCACTGAGCGATGGAATTACTCACGTTGTGATGGAAGTGTCGTCACACGCCTTGCATCAAGGACGAGTTGCCTCGGTGACATTTGCAGTCGGTGTATTCACGAATATTGCTCGCGACCATTTGGACTATCACGGCACCGAAGAAAACTACTTTGCGGCAAAAGCAATGCTGTTTGCGCCAGGCTGTTCCCGAATCGGCGTCATCAATGTTGATGACACGCGCGGGCGTCTCTTGGTTGACGTTGGTGGAATACCAATGCGGTCGTTCTCCATTGCCGATATCGATTCTGTTGCAACAGAAGTAGGTCGAGTTTCATTTCAGTGGCGTGGCCACCACATTGAGGTTCCTATGGGTGGTCAGTTCACTGTGATGAACGCGTTAGCGGCAATATCCGCTGCTGACGCCTTGGGCATCCCACTTGATTCCATCGTTCGTGGTTGTGCCCAAATGGAACAAGTGAAGGGACGATTTGAGTCCGTGCCGAATGATCTTGGGATCGGAGTGGTGGTGGATTACGCACACACTCCTGATGGACTTGAAAAGGTGTTGCAATCTGCTCGCGCCCTCACCACCCAGCGAGTGATAGTGGTGTTTGGATGTGGTGGAGATCGAGATGCGGGCAAGCGCCCGCAGATGGGCGCCATCGCCTCAGTTCACGCTGATGTTGTCTACGTCACTTCTGATAATCCTCGAAGTGAAGATCCAAGGGCAATTATCGAACAGATTCTCTCTGGGATGAGTTTTGACGCACAAAAATCAACTCAAATATGGGTTGATCGAGCATTGGCCATCGAATCCGCCATTTCTCTTGCTGAGCGTGGTGACATAGTGGTGATCGCCGGAAAGGGTCATGAAACGACCCAAGAGATCGACGGCGCATTGACGCCGTTTAACGATGTTGAAGTTGCAGCCGCGGCGTTGCGTACAAGAAAGGGAGATGCTTCATGATTGCTGTGCTCATTGCAGGCGCTCTTGCCATGTTGTTGTCGCTCTTTGGAACGAGGTGGCTCATCCGCTTCTTTGACAACCTCGGGAAGGGGCAACCGATTCTTGGATCGGAAGATCATGGTCCTGTCCATCACATGAAGAAGCAGGGCACGGCAACCATGGGCGGCATTGCCATCTTGGGTTCTGCATTTATCGGTTGGACCGTTGCGCATTTACGTGGTGGGATTGCGTTCTCTGACCAAGCAATGATCATGTGGGCTGGCGTGGCCGTCATGGCGTTCATGGGTTTCCTCGACGACTATCTCAAGGTTCGCAAGTCCCATAACCGTGGAATCTTTTGGAAGAAGAAGGGCTACATCACTTTTGGGTTAGTGGCCCTTGTAATGACGTGGCTTGCAGTGGGTACGGGAGTGAGTCATGCGTTGTCATTCACTCGTTTTGATCTTCCAGGCTGGCACCTTGCGCCGGCACTCTGGGTCATCTGGACCTCTCTCATGGTGTGGGCCACCACGAACGCGGTCAACGTGACAGATGGTCTCGATGGCTTGGCTGCTGGCTCAGCGTTGTTCGGGTTCTTGGCGTTCACCGTTATTGCGTACTGGGCATTTAGAAATCCCGACGTGTATCACTTGGTGAATCCACTCGACCTTGCTGTGTTCTCTGCCGCGATGGCTGGTGCATGTGGTGGATTCTTGTGGTGGAATGCAGCGCCTGCTCGAATTTTCATGGGCGACGTAGGAGCTCTTGGAATTGGCGCCGCACTTGGTTTGTTGGCCGTCACTACTAATACCCAGTTGTTATTGCCGCTCATCTGTGCGCTCAATGTTATGGAGGCGGGTTCAGTTGCACTGCAAATGACCGTGTTCAAGGCATCTGGACGCAAGAAGCGTTTGTTCCGAATGTCGCCCATTCATCACCATTTTGAATTACTGGGATGGCCCGAAACCACAGTCATTATTCGTTTCTGGATTCTTTCGGGAATATGCGTTGCCGCAGCAGTCGCAATTTTCATCGCTGATTTCACTCACATCGCCGACAATTTTGCAGGTCACTAATTGTGAAGAAAGTTGCGGTGTTCGGTCTGGCTCTGACGGGTACGGCAGTTGCACGAGCTCTGGTGAATCGCGGAATTGAAGTAATTCTCTCTGACGACAGATTCTCGGAGTCCCACGAAGCTTTGGCGCGTGAACTGAAGTGCGAACTCGTCGATGTTTCAACGCCAGCTCGAGTGCAAGATTTTCTTGCAGGTGTTGACACATTGCTTCCGGCTCCGGGAGTTCCACCCCGACATTCGGTTATCGTCGCCGCCGAAGAGTTGGGCATCTCCATTCGCACCGAGATTGATGTTGCCTACGAATGGGAACAACAACGAGCGGGCGGCCCACGGCCAATATTGGGCGTCACTGGTACCGACGGGAAAACCACCACCACCATGATCGTTGCGCACCTCTTGCGCGAATGTGGGTTCAACGTTGGGGAAGTGGGGAATACTGATATTCCATTTATGGGGGCCTTGGACGAGCAATTTGATGCATTCGTCGTGGAGTGTTCAAGTTTTCGTTTGCAATACGTTGATCAGTTCCGTTGCGAGGCGTCAGTGTGGCTCAACTTGGCGCCGGACCATCTCGATTGGCACCCGAATCTGGAGCACTACGCAAATGCCAAGGCCAATTTATGGCGACACATTCGACCATCCGATGTTGCTGTCATTCCAGCAACAAATGAAGTTATTCGCCAGAAAGCAGTCGAATCTGGTGCGCGTATCGTCACCTTTGGATTGTCTGATGCTGACTATTGCGTCAGCGACGGTTGGCTTGTCGGTCCGCATGGTCCTTTGATTGAGGTATCACGCCTGTGGCGATCCATGCCTCACGACATCACCAATTCATTGGCGGCAGCTGCAGTGGCAATCGAATCTGGCTTAGTTGCGCGCGAGTCGCTTCACTCATCGCTTGCGACGTTTGTTTCTGCTCATCATCGCATTGAACTCATCGGTGAGTGGCAAGGCGTGTCGTGGTACGACGATTCAAAGGCCACCAGTCCGCACGCTGCACTCACGGCAATTCGTGCGTTCGATTCACTCGTTCTCATTGCTGGTGGCCGTAACAAGGGACTCGATTTGTCTCAAATGGCATCCGAACCCCGTCGTATGGTTGGGGTAGTGGCCATCGGTGATGATGCTGAACTAATTGCAGATGCCTTTCATGGCCTGTGCGAAGTTCGGCGGGCGACATCAATGGATGAAGCGGTACAACATGCTCACCAAATGGCGCGCTCGGGTGACGCAGTAGTGCTCTCGCCTGGATGCACCAGTTATGACTGGTACAAGAATTACAACGAACGTGGCGACGACTTCACGAGAGCAGTGCGCGAACATATGAATGGAGTGTCGTAATGAGTGATACGAAAGAATTGACTCCGACACCATCGTTGCGCGAACGCCGAAAGAAAGTTGTTCGCAAGCTTGGACGCGCGAGCCAGTCTCGTGTGGTCCTCGATAAACCAACCACTACGTTCTATTGGACACTCATCGTTTCTATTGCGCTGGTGGCGTGGGGTCTCATCATGGTTTTCTCATCGTCTGCGGTCACCAAACTGCACACTGGTGAGTCACCATGGGCAATCTTTTTCAAACAATTGATGTGGATGGGGTTCGGTGCCGGGGCAGCGTCGTTCACATATCGACTGCCGTACGAATCATGGACCCAACGCAAGTTCTTCTATCCCGTTTCACTTGTAGTGATTGGCGCCAATCTCTTTGTGGCGTTACGTGGAGCCATCGTGAACGGTGCGAATGCATGGCTCGATTTCGGATTCATTCGTGTGCAGCCGTCCGAGTTTATGAAGCTGTACATGGTGATTGCTGCCGCCAATATGATGGCCGCTCGACATAGGGATGTTCACATTCGGCAACGAGTTTTGTATCCCATGTTTTTGGTCATCGGGGGACCAGTTGTGTTGTGTTTCATGCAGCGCGACTTTGGTGGTGCGTTGGTGTTCGCGGGAGCGGGTTTCATCATTCTTGCGGTGGCTGGCGTTCCGTGGAATCAGTTGGGTGCCACACTCGGCTTGGGTGCAGTAGGTGGTCTTTTTGTTTTCAAGTACGCAGGTCGTGCAGGTGACCGACTCACCGCTTTTCTGAATCTTGAAGCAAACAAAGACGGCGTGGGATTTCAGGTGTGGCAATCCATTCTCAGTATTTCCAATGGTGGCCTATTCGGAACGGGAATTGGATCTGGCACAAGTAAATGGGGCTACGTACCGTTGGCTTACTCCGACTTCATTTTTGCCGTCATTGCAGAAGAAATGGGATTCGGAGGTGCGTTGTTGCTTCTTCTGCTGTTTGGCTTATTGGCGTATTTCGGAATTCGTATCGCCACACATGCTCGAGATATGCAGGGCGCGTTCATGGCGGCAGGAATCGTGTCATGGATCTCGGTGCAAGCATTGGTGCACGTTGGCGGAGTAGTGGGTGTTATGCCAATGACCGGACTCACGCTTCCATTCATTTCGTACGGAGGCTCTTCACTGATTGCAACAATGGGTGGCATTGGATTGCTTCTCAATGTGGCGCGAGTAATGAAGACGTCGTCATGACTTTTGCTGTTGTAACTGGCGGCGGTACAAGCGGTCATGTCATCCCAGCTAAGGCGATTCTTGAGAGCTTGTTGGAATCGGGTTACTCGCCGGAAGACCTCCGTTACGTGGGGTCGCGTCGCGGAATTGAGCGCACGCTGATGGCGGAAGGTGTCATTCAATCCGAGTTCCTGCCTATTTCAGGATTGCAACGATCTTTGTCTCCCCGCGGAATCGTGCGAAACATGGCGCTACCACTCAGGCTTCTTCGTAGTCGATTCACCGCCCGACAATTATTGAAGAACTGGAAACCATCTGTCGTGGTTTCGGTCGGGGGGTATGCGAGCGAGCCCATCTCGGCAGCAGCAATAGCGGCCGGAATTCCGTTGGTGTGTGTGAGCTATGACAGGTCGCCTGGTTTGGCGACGCGTCGACAGGCGAAGAACGCCACGGTATGTGCCGTTGCATTTCCAGAATCATCCTTGCCTCGCGCTGTGGTCACCGGTGCACCAGTACGTGCAGAATTGCGACACCTAGATGTAGGGCAACGTCGCTCGAACGCGCGCGCCGAGTTGGGAATTCCTCAGGAGGCCGTGGTGGTCGCCATCGTGGGCGGTTCATTGGGGTCTGGTGTCTTGAATTCGCTCGCATCAGAACTTCTGATGGCAATGAGTACGTGCGGCTTAGATCAATTGTTTCTGTATCACGTGGCGGGTCCACGTGATGCGGGGGCGCACATGCCCTTTGTATCAAACGTCGGATATCACCGAACCGGATACGAATCTCGTATGGCAGACCTTTACGCGGCGACCGATGTCCTGGTGTGCCGAGCAGGCGCCAGCACGATTGCAGAAGTCGCCACAGTTGGTATCGCATCAGTCGTCATTCCGTGGGCCGGAGCTGCCGATGATCATCAAACAAAAAACGCGCAATGGCTTGCCGACAACGATGCAGCAATCTTGGTGTCGGAGGAGAAATGTGGCAATGGTGAGGCAGTCTCCGCAGTGCTTCACTTGCTGACCAATGTGCCAGAACGGGTACGTCTGGCGAGGAAATCGCGCGAAATGGGCGAATTGCACAGGGGAAATGCTCTCGTCGACGTCATCAGGAACGCCGCGTCGTAGGTGGTCCCGCGTGAAACAATGGAACATCCATGTCCACGCAACCCCATCAACGGCTTTCAGAACCACTGATTGATTTATCGCAGCCTCGTCGCTGTCATGTGGTTGGTGTTGGAGGTCCCGGCATGGCTCCGATTGCGAAACTCATGGCCGCACGTGGTCACTCAGTGTCGGGTTCAGATATTCGTGGATCACAGGTGATTGAGCAGCTACGAGATCTCGGCGTGCATATCACGATTGGGCATGACGAAAGCACCGTCCACGGTGCCGACGTTGTCACTTATTCAACGGCCATTCCCGCCACCAATGTGGAACTGACGGAGGCCAGGAAACTCAACATTGCCGTTCGTCATCGATCGGGAATGCTTGCGTCGTTGTGTGCGGTGTCTCAGTCGGTCGGAGTTGCTGGCACGCATGGCAAAACCACCACCACATCGCTGTTGTCGCTCATGCTCATCGCAGGCGGACTTGATCCATCTGTGATTGTCGGAGCAGAGGTTCCTGATTACTCGGTCGGAGCACGTGCCGGTGCCGGGGAAGTGTTGCTTCTTGAATCAGATGAGAGCGACGGCACGCTTGACGTACTTCCTCTGCATGCGATTGTTATTACGAACGTCGACGTTGACCACTTGGATTATTTCGGTACGTTCGAGAATGTTCAATCGTGTTTTGTCAACGCTGCTAAGAGAGCAACCGGTCCAGTGGTGGTGAATCTTGACGACAGTGGATCAGCGCCAATAGTGAAAGCGATGACAGGAAGTTCGCAACTGGTCACTTGTGGTACTGGTGATTCGGCGATGGTGCGAGTGCAGAAGTTTCAGAACACCGCAACCGGGCTTGAAATGGAAATAGTTGTCAATGGTGAAATGATTCGGGGGCACATTCCGCTTCGGGGTGCGCATAATGTAATGAATTGCACAGCCGCACTTGCGATGGCAGTTTCGCTTGGGGTTGACCCACGGACAGCTATGGATGCGGTACAAAGTTTTGGTGGAGTGTCTCGGCGATTCACCGAGCGAGGCGTGTGTGACGGGGCGTTACTTGTGGATGATTATGCGCATTTGCCCGCTGAAATCGAAGCAGCGCTTTCCACAGCTCGTATTCATCCAGCACGCAGTGGTCGTGTCGTTGCCGTCTTCCAGCCCAATCGCTTTCATCGCATCGCAGCGATGGCCCATACATATTCTGATTGTTTCCATGACGCAGACATGGTGGTCATCACAGATGTTTATGCATCTGGCACTGAACCAATAGAAGGCGTCACGGGAGAGTTGGTATCGAACGCAATTAGTGCGGCCCACCCCGAATTGCCTGTGCACTATGCACCCACCCGTTCCGACATCGTTACGCGCGTTGGCGCATTCCTGAAGCCCGGGGACATCTGCGTGTCCATGGGTTGTGGCGATATCGAGACTTTTCCGGACGATTTGATGAGGGCGCGGTCATGAGCGCATATTCGTGGGATGCGTTCTTGGCAACCGCTGCGTCAATTGGTGTGCAGGTCGAGCGCAATAGATCAATGGCAACCAATACAACGTACGGAGTAGGGGGCCACGCAGCATGTGTGGTGACCGTTGCTCACCGTCGACAACTACAAGAAACGGCGGATCTGTTAGCCGCACATCCCGAGGTGCAAGTGGCGGTTGTGGGGCGAGGAAGCAATTTGTTGATTGCTGATTCTGGATTCGATGGTGTTGTCGTGCTCATGTCGTACTCGGCAGATGATGCACATGTTGAACTCGTGGGCGATGACATCGTTTCCCCCAGTTCTGTGCCGATGCCAGTGCTTGCACGAAAGAGCGTTGCTCTTCATCGGGCCGGACTCGAATGGTGCGTGGGTATTCCTGGTTCAGTTGGTGGGGCCGTGCGAATGAATGCAGGTGGTCACGGAGCTGAAATCGTCGATTCGCTGGTGTCGGCAGAAATTGTGTCGTTGAAGTCCGGTCGATGGGCCACCGTGTCGGCCGATGACTTGGGATTTCACTTCCGTGGTTCTGCGCTATCGCCGCATCACGTGGTGGTGAGCGCTCGTTTACGAACGACTGATCGAACTGATGAATCCGCATCTATTGACGATGTGGTCGCATGGCGTCGAATGAACCAGCCTGGCGGGCGAAATGCTGGATCTGTGTTCGTGAACCCCGCACCAGGTGAAGGCAGTGCTGGCGCGCTCATCGATTCATGTGGGTTGCGTGAGTTCGCTGTTGGCGGTGCTCGAGTTTCAGAAAAGCACGCCAATTTCATCCAGGCGTCTGATGGCGCAACCGCGTCCGACATCGTTGCAGTGATGAAGCATGTCCAGGCCGTTGTGCAGGATCAAAAGGGCATTCGGCTTCGAAGTGAAGTGTGTCTTCTTGGTTTTGACAATGAGACAACTCTCGCCTTTGCAGACCCGCGACATAATGAACCTGAGCGCATGAAAAGTGCACAACGTCTAGCCACAGTAATGGGGGAAGCACAGTGAATCTTCCCGGCGACGAAAGCAAGAAACCGCAAGAAGAGATCTCGGTGACGGAGGTGTCTGAATCCGTCCTTGCTGAACTCTCCGACATTTTCGGAACTCGCGCGCCCGAGCCTGCATCGGTTCCCGACCCGACGCCAGTGGATGATGGCACTACCACTGCCACACCTGTTGACGATGAGACCCCTACTTCTGTTGTGGGCGCCGAGGGACATGTGTCGGGTGACGCTTCGCGCGAAACAGTGATTACTCCGCGTATCGCTGATTTTGAAAGCGGTGAAGTGGTGTTTGCCGATAGCACCGGAATGGTGCCGGTTGATCCATTGTTGCGGCCACTGTCGGGCGTTGCCGACGTCATCAATATTTTTGATGACAACGACGGAGCCGTTGTCATTGATGCCGACGAAATGGATCGCGTGGTCATTGTCGATGACGATAGGCCCGATCCCACTTTCGAAGAACGCCGCAGGCGGCGTGAGCGACGCGAACGTCTCAAGCGTGTGAAGTGGCTGAAGCTTGCCGGGGTAGTGGTGGGCTTCTTCGTATTCGTGATGGCCGTCCTTGCTTCGCCGATTTTTGCCATTCGCCATGTCACATTTGAAGGCAACGTCTATACGTCGACGCGTACCGTGGCGGCAGTGCAAAAGGCTCTCAAGGGAGCATCCACATTTACTGTCAATACAGCAAAGGCTCGCACTCGGCTATTGAAAGATCCGTGGGTGGCAGATGTCCGCATCACCACCAGTTTCCCTGGCCGAGCATTGGTAGAGATTTCTGAACGAGTTCCTGTGGTCTGGTACGTGGGTGATGACCAAAAGGCACGGATGGTTGATGCTCGGGGGCATGTAATTGATGTTCTCACCGGATGGCCAACGAAGTATTTGCAGGTGCAAGGGGTCGGTCCATCGCTGGCGGCTGGCGCTGTGGCAGACGACGTGTATCGCGCTGCAGCTCAATTGGTGCTTGCGTTACCAGACGAAATCAGACCAAGGGTGAAATCGCTAGATCTGAGCGCAGGCGGGGAGTTGTCCATGATTCTGAAGGGCAACACGGTGGTGCGTTTCGGACCACCAACCGACCTCCAAAACAAGCTGGTTGCAGTGGTGGTTTTGCTTCGTCGACAGGACCCAGCAACTCTTGCTGTGGTCGATGTCTCCACCGGAGAACCCACAGTTCAGACCCGATAAATCCCCGATTTTGGTCACTGCTCCACGAGTATTGCCACAAATGGCGCTCTCATTGTGGAAACATTGACCCACGCAGTCCGCACGGACACATTTTGGAGGAACAGGCCCATGGCCGGAGCACCACAGAACTATCTCGCAGTAATCAAGGTCATTGGTGTCGGTGGCGGCGGTGTCAACGCTGTCAACCGCATGATCGATGCCGGACTTCGTGGCGTTGAATTCGTCGCAGTCAACACTGACGCACAAGCACTTCTTATGAGCGACGCCGATGTCAAGTTGGACATTGGTCGCGAACTTACTCGCGGTCTCGGTGCAGGTTCAGACCCCGAAGTGGGTCGTGCTGCTGCCGAGGCTCATCGTGATGAGATTGAAGAGTTGTTGCAGGGCGC
>CAYSPE010000006.1:0-54150 GCA_964432845.1 uncultured Bifidobacterium sp. | reverse complement strand
ATCAACCGCGTGGCAAAGGTTGTGAAGGGTGGACGTCGTTTCTCGTTCACCGCACTCGTTGTCGTCGGTGATGGCAACGGTCGCGTTGGTCTCGGTTACGGAAAGGCAAAGGAAGTTCCTTTGGCAATCCAAAAGGGAACCGAAGAAGCAAAGCGCAACTTGTTCGATGTTGCTCTTGCTGGCTCCACCATCACACACCCCATCCTTGGTATCTCGGGTGCAGGTCGCGTGCTTTTGAAGCCTGCTGCTCCTGGTACCGGTGTTATCGCCGGTGGTGCAGCTCGCATCATTCTTGAAGAAGCTGGCGTTCACGACGTACTTGCAAAGTCACTTGGCTCTGCAAACGCCATCAACGTTGCTCGCGCAACAATCGAAGGCTTGCGTCAATTGCAGCGTCCAGACGAAGTGGCCAAGCGCCGCGGAATTCCTGCCGACACATTCGTGCCCAAGGGCATGTTGAAGGCATACACCGATCGCAAGAATGCGATCGCTGCTGGAGAGGCTCACTAAATCATGGCTAGCTCACTTACAGTCACACTTAAGCGTTCGAAGATCGGCGCTAAGCCAAAGTCACGCGGCACACTCCGCGCACTTGGCCTCAGCAAGATTGGTGATACCAACACCCTTCCCGATCGTCCAGAGATTCGCGGCATGATTGCTCGCGTTCCTCACCTCATTGAAGTTCAGGAGAACAACTGATCATGCGCGTAGACGAACTCGCACCAGCACCAGGCGCTGTTAAGCGCAAGAAGCGCGTGGGCCGTGGTATCGGTGGTAAGGGCGGTAAGACCGCAGGTGCCGGTACCAAAGGTCAGCATGCACGTGGTCGTGGCAAGGTTGCTCGCGGCTTCGAAGGTGGCCAGATGCCGCTCAAGCAGCGCGTTCCAAAGTTGAAGGGTTTCAACAACCCATTCCGCGTGGAGTACTACGCAGTCAACCTTGACGCCATCAATGAACTTGGTTTGTCAGAAGTGAACCCTGAAGTCCTCGTGGAAAAGGGTGCCGCTCACAAGGGAACCTTCATCAAGGTTCTTGGCCGTGGTGAAATCAAGATTGCTGTCAAGGTATCGGCACACGCAGTGTCGAAGTCTGCTGAGCAGGCAATCGTTGCTGCTGGTGGCTCTGTCACCATCTTGCCGCTTCCGTTCAAGGTTCGTCCCGCTGCTAAGGGCAACCAATTCACCAACCGCTAATCACGATTAGTTTTCACTAATTCGTCGGCGACAAGGAGTTCCACGTGTTCTCAAACCTGAAGAACATCTTCAAGGTCGAGGATCTACGCAAGAAGGTGTTCTTCACGCTTGCCATGATCATGGTGTATCGATTCGGTGCTTCGCTTCGCGTTCCCGGTATCGACTCTGGTGCCGTTGCGCAATTGCGTGAAGCTGCCAAGTCACAAGGTGCACTCGGCTTCCTCAACTTGTTCTCAGGTGGAGCATTCGGATCATTCTCCATCTTTGCGTTGGGCATCATGCCGTACATCACGGCAAGCATCATCATGCAGGTGCTCAACGTTGTTATTCCTAAATTGCAGGAATGGCAAGAGATGGGTGCAGTGGGGCAGCGCAAGATCACTCAGTGGACTCGTTACGTTGCTATCGCCATTGCGTTGTTGCAAGGTTCTGGTCTTACCTTCATCTTCGGTCAAGGTAAGGGTTCTGCATTCTTCGGTGCAGCCGCCAAGGCTCCCGATGTTGTGTTGCTCGATCCATTCATGCCTCGTGCATTGTTGGTGATTCCATCACTTGTTGCAGGCACGGCATTGCTCATGTGGATTGGCGAACTTATTAGCCAACGCGGAATTTCAAACGGTATGTCCGTTCTTATTTTCGCATCAGTTGTTTCCGGTTTGCCCTACAACTACTACTCAATTTTGCAGAGCAAGAAGTTCATCGTGTTTGCACTCTTGGTAGCGGTTTCATTGGGTATTTTGGCCGCTGTTGTTCGCGTTGAACTCGGTCAGCGGCGTATTCCCGTGCAGTTCGCAAAGCGAGTGGTGGGCCGTCGTATGACTGGTGGCCAAAGCACATACATTCCGCTCAAGGTCAACCAAGCCGGAGTTGTTCCCATCATCTTCGCATCGTCGGTGTTGTTGCTTCCTGTCCTCATGTCAAACGTGTTGGGCAGTGCAGAGGGTTGGCGCGGTTCTATTGCAGGTTTCGTGAACGACTACCTGGTGAACAGCCAGAACATGGTGTACATCACCGGCTTCTTCTTCCTCATCGTTGCGTTCGCATACTTCTACAACTCCATTGCGTTTGATCCCATTCGTCAGGCTGACCAATTGCGTAAGCAGGGTGGATTCATCCCTGGTATTCGCCCCGGACCACAGACCGAGCGTTATCTCGCAAAGGCCGTGAACCGCATCACATTGCCCGGCGCATTGTTCGTTGCGTTCATCGCAATTCTTCCGTACATCATTTTGTGGGTGGGCGATGTGAAGTCGTTCCCCTTTGCCGGAACCACTGTGTTGATTGCCGTCGGTGTGGCGCTTGAACTCATGCGTCAAATCGATAGCCAACTTATGCTCCGCAACTACGAGGGTTTCCTGAAGTAACAATGAACCCCGGTGCACGTATGGTGCTGTTGGGCCGCCAAGGAGCGGGCAAGGGCACCCAGTGTGTTCGCTTGTCGCGTCACTTTGTTATTCCGCACATCTCCACTGGTGACATGCTGCGAGCTGCTGTTCGTGAAGGAACCGAACTGGGCAATATGGCTAAGGCCATCATTGACGCCGGCGGTTTGGTGAGCGACGACATCATGATTGGCATCGTGGCTGAGCGCCTCGAGGTCGATGATGCCCGCGACCGCGGGTACATCCTCGACGGGTTCCCCCGAACAGTGGGCCAGGCTGAGTCCCTCGATGGCATTACTTCGGCACGCCCTCTCGACATGGTGATCGACCTTGACGTGCCACGTTCGTTGGTACTCGAGCGCTTGTCGGCTCGTCGCGTCTGCCGCGACTGCGGAGCCAACTATCAGGCCACCGGCGCCGAAACCGGCCAGTGGACCTGTGAGAACTGCGGGGGAGACGTGGTCCAGCGTGACGACGACACCCCCGAAGCCATTAACCGCCGTCTGGACCTCTATGAGACCCAGACCCAACCACTCATTGACTATTACGGGAAATCCAACCGTTTGGTCACTGTCGACGGGCTTGGCAGCCCCGACGAGGTCTTTGATCGGCTCGTGAAGGCGATCGAACAAAGGCTCTAAGTGCTGCTTGGCGTGTGAGAAATGCGCCGATAGCATTGCCACTCGCCCCTATAGCGATTCTGCTATGGGAGCAACATGTCCACCCCAACCAAGGAGCCCATTCTGGCCAAGCCAAAGGAAGATGCGATCGTGCTCGAAGGCACGATTCTCGAGTCGCTACCGAACGCAATGTTCCGTGTCGAACTAGAGAACGGCCACAAGGTGCTGGCGCACATCTCAGGAAAGATGCGCATGCACTACATCCGCATTCTTCCTGGCGACAAGGTTCAGGTGGAACTCACCCCATACGACCTCACCCGCGGTCGTATTACATATCGCTTCAAGTGAGATCGCAATGAAAGTACGCCCAAGCGTCAAGAAAATCTGTGAAAAGTGCAAGGTCATTCGTCGTCATGGACGAGTAATGGTCATTTGCGAAAACCCCCGGCACAAGCAGCGCCAGGGCTAAGAGAGCAACGAAGGAACTGTAAAACATGGCACGTATTGCTGGCGTCGACATTCCACGCGAAAAGCGTTTGGAAATTTCGTTGACATACATCTTCGGCATTGGTCGACCAACATCACAGAAGATCTGTGATGCAACCGGACTCAACCGCAACACACGCGTTCGCGATCTCACAGAAGATGAAGTGAACCGTATTCGTGCATGGGTTGATCAGAACATCACTGTTGAAGGTGACTTGCGCCGCGACGTGCAGCAAGACATCAAGCGCAAGATCGAAATTGGCTGCTTGCAAGGTGTTCGTCACCGCAAGGGTCTCCCAGTCCGTGGACAGCGCACACACACCAATGCGCGCACACGTAAGGGACCAAAGAAGACAGTTGCCAACAAGAAGAAGGCAGTGAGGTAGTAGGCCATGGCTAAGGCACAGGCAGGTGGACGTCGTCCACGTAAGCGCGAGCGCAAGAACGTCAGCACCGGCATCGTTCACATCAAGAGCTCGTTCAACAACACCATCGTTTCCATCACCGACACCGACGGCAATGTCATTTCATGGGCATCGTCTGGTCAATTGGGTTTCAAGGGTTCACGTAAGTCAACTCCGTTTGCTGCACAGCAAGCTGCCGAGAAGGCAGGCAAGGCTGCAATGGAGCATGGTCTTCGTCGCGTGGAAGTACATGTGAAGGGACCAGGTTCTGGTCGTGATACAGCACTTCGTCAAATTCAGAATCTCGGTATTGAAGTATCCGGCATCAAAGACGTCACGCCAGTGCCGCACAACGGTTGCCGTCAGCCAAAGCGTCGTAGGAGCTAATCATGGCCCGTTACACAGGACCAAAGGTGCGTATCTCGCGCCGTTTGAACACAAACATTTTTGAAAACGAAAAGGGCTCAAAGGCTCTTGACCGTCGCCCTTTCCCACCAGGTGCACATGGCCGTACTCGCCGTCGTAATGCTGGTTCGGAATACCTCGCACAGATGCAAGAGAAGCAGAAGGCCAAGTACATCTACGGTGTACTCGAGCGTCAGTTCCGCCGCACCTACGAAGAGGCAAACCGTCTTGCAGGTCCTACCGGCGAGAACTTGCTTCGCCTTCTTGAGCAGCGCCTCGACAACGTGGTGTTCCGCGCAGGTTGGGCAGCAACTCGTCCTCAGGCTCGTCAGTTCGTCAGCCACGGCCTTATCCAGGTCGACGGAAAGCGCGTTGACATTCCTTCGTTCCGCGTGAAGCGCGGTCAAGTTATTTCTTTGTCGCCAAAGGCAAAAGAAATGATTCAGATCCAACACAACATCGACACCCTCGACCGTTCCCTTGTGGGCTGGCTTGAAGGTGGCGACAAGCAAGTCACCGTTCGTGATTTGCCACAGCGCGATCACATCGACGTTCCCGTCCGCGAGCAGCTCATTGTTGAGCTTTACTCGAAGTAATCCCTCGTCTTTTTAGGAGAGCATCATGCTTGTTATCCAGCGCCCATCAGTCGAGGCAATCGGCGAAGATCATCCAACACGTCAGCGTTTTGCAGTTGGCCCACTTGAGCCCGGCTTCGGGCACACCATTGGCAACTCATTGCGCCGTACACTTCTTTCTTCCATTCCAGGTGCAGCAATCACCACTGTGAAGTTCGATTCTGTTGAGCACGAGTTCACCACGATTCCCGGAATGACAGAAGACGTCACCGAGTTCATCATGAACTTGAAGGATGTTGTTGTTGTTTCCAACAGTGACGAACCAGTGGTTCTTCGTCTCGATGTAAAGGGTCCAATGACTCTTACAGCAGGCGACATTCCTACCAATGCAGAGGTTGAAGTTTTGAACCCATCACTTCACCTCGCAACATTGAATGCTGGTGCAGCACTTGCACTCGACATCACCATCGAGAAGGGTCGTGGTTACTTATCCACCGACCGCGATGCAGAGTCACGTGTCATCGGTGTCATCCCCATCGATGCAATCTTCTCGCCAGTACGCCGTGTCATGTTCGACGTTGAGCCAACTCGCGTTGCACAGAGCACCAACTACGACCGTCTCGTTCTCGACATCGAAACAGACGGTTCCATTTCTCCACGCGAGTCACTTGCATCTGCAGCATCAACATTGCGTTCGCTTGTTGATCTCATTGCAACTCTTTCTGAAGAGCCACAGGCACTTGAGCTCAGCGAGCCAATCGGTGCAAACGTTGGCGTGCCCGACCTTGACCTTCCCATCGAAGATCTCGACTTGTCAGAGCGCCCACGCAACTGCCTCAAGCGCGGACAAATCAACACCATTGGTGAACTTCTTTTGAAGAGCACCGATGACCTTTTGAACATCACCAACTTCGGTCAGAAGAGCCTGGATGAAATCATCCAGAAGCTCGACGAGCGCGGCCTCACACTGCGCGCGTAAGGAACAAGGAGCACCACAATGGCAACACCACGTCGCGCACCACGCTTCGGCGGCAGCGCAGCGCACCAGCGCCTGCTCATGGCAAACATGGCAGCATCGCTGTTCGCTGCAGAGGGAATCACAACAACCGAGGCCAAGGCCAAGGCGTTGCGTCCCATCGCAGAGAAGCTCATCACTAAGGCAAAGAAGGCCCAAGAAGATTCACCAATGCGTGTACATCGCATTCGTCAAATTCAGGGTTACCTCGGTGACAAGGAAATGACCAACAAGCTTGTAAACGAAGTTGCACCGAAGTACATGGCACGCAACGGTGGTTACACGCGCATTCTTAAGCTCGGAACTCGCCAGGGTGACGCTGCGCCAATGGCGCGCATCGAACTGGTCTGAGCCGGTAGCCGGTGATGACACCGGAAGACAACAAAACGCACGAGCCCGCCTTACGGCGGGCTCGTTTGCGTGTGGCCTACCACGGCGCAGCATTCCATGGTTTTGCGGCAAACGATGATGTTGCAACGGTGGAAGGTGTTCTTGAAAAGACACTCACAACAATTACGCGACGTGATTGCAGTATTAGTACTGCAGGTCGCACCGATGCAGGTGTGCACGCACGCGGTCAAGTGATCACTGTCGATATTCCCGCCACTGTTCAATTGCCAGCTCTTGTGCGCAGCATCAATGGCATGTGTGGTCCGCACATTGCGGTGTCGAATGCCGAGTGGGTGGACAATGATTTCGATGCGCGCCACAGCGCAACATGGCGCAGGTATCGATACACGGTTCTCAACACGCCAGAACCCAATCCTCTGCTCACCGATCGTGCGTGGCACGTGTGGAACCCGCTGTCGCTTCCGCTCATGAATCTTGCGTGCGATGCGCTCCACGGCGAGCAAGATTTCACGGCGTTTTGTCGAAAGCCCGATGTGCCAGAGGGGAGTCCCGAACTCTCGATGAATCGACGGGTTTTTGAAGCGAAATGGACCGAGGAAGGCGAGGGGCTGGTGGTGTTTGAAATTCGGGCCAACGCCTTTTGCCATCAAATGGTGCGCAGCATCGTGGGGTTCCTTGTCGATGTGGGACTTCGCAAACGGCCACCTAGCGATACGCGCTTTGTGATGGCCAGTCGCAACCGCCAACACGGCTCACCCGTGGCACCGGCCCATGGTCTGGTGCTGTGGGACGTTGGATACGACGGGGTGAGGGTGCATACCCCCACTTTTGGCGGTCGTCGCTCGGAATAGTCAATTGATAGGGGGTTGGCGGTTGCCGTGAGGCCACAGACGCCCCTATCCTTACCAAGCCCCCAATTAGGGGTTCTGGCGGCCCGGTCGGGCCCCCACAAAGGAAGTCTCATGCGTACATATTCACCAAAAGCAAGCGAGATCCAGCGCGACTGGCACATCATCGACGCCGAAGGTCTTGTCCTTGGTCGTCTCTGCACAGAAGTTGCGCGCATCTTGCGCGGCAAGCACAAGCCTGTGTTCGCTCCTCACATGGACATGGGCGATCATGTCATCATCATCAACGCATCAAAGATCGTCATGACCTCTGGCAAGGCAAACACCAACATGGTGTACACCTACTCGGGTTACCCAGGTGGTCTGAAGAGTGAGACATACCAGAACTTGCTCAACCGCAAGCCTGCAGATGCAATTGCTCGCAGCATCGGTGGCATGTTGCCAAAGGGACCACTTGGTCGTCAGATGATCAAGAAGCTCAAGGTGTACCCAGGTGCTGAGCACCCACACGCAGCACAAGCTCCAAAAGTTCTCGACCTCAGCGCAGCCAAGGCTCGCTAAATCATTTAGGAATCATCATGGCTAACGCACCTCTCACTCAAACAACTGGTCGTCGTAAAGAAGCTGTTGCTCGCGCCGTATTGCGCGCAGGCACTGGTGTCATCACAGTGAATGGCAAGCCCATTGAGGCGTACTTCCCAACTGCAACACAGCGCATGGTTGTCACCGAAGCACTTCGCGTCACCGACCGCGAGCAGTCATTCGATATCGCTGCAAACATTTTTGGTGGCGGTGTTACTGGCCAGGCCGGTGCATTGCGCATGGCGATCGCTCGTTCACTCATCGAGATCGATCCTGAATCACGTCCAGCATTGAAGAAGGCCGGTCTTCTTACTCGCGACGCACGTCGCAAGGAGAGCAAGAAGTACGGTCTCAAGAAGGCCCGTAAGGCGCCTCAGTTCACCAAGCGCTGATTTTCATTTCGCGTGCTGTTGCGCGCGTGTGAAAGAAACTCTGCATGCTGCATTTCGGAACCGACGGTGTCCGTGGCGTCGCACTAGACGAATTAACGCCTGCTTTGGCGCGTGATCTTGCACGTGCTGTTGCTCGCGTCCTTCATCCTGATGCCGTCGTTATCGGTCGTGATACCCGCGAGAGCGGACCTGAATTAGAACGCGCAATCATTGACGGTTGTGCGGCTGAAAGTGTTGCAGTGCAGTTGCTTGGCGTTGCTCCTACTCCTGCAATCGCGTTCGCAGCCGAACGCCATCAGTGGGTGGGAATCGCAATCACCGCGTCACATAATCCGTGGGCGGACAACGGCATCAAAGTGTTTGCGGCTGGTGGGTCAAAGCTCACCGATGCAGAACAAATTGAAATCGAACGTGTGTGGCATGCATTAGTTGCAGAGCCCGCACCCGTTGCATTGGGCACCGTGCATGATGCTCACGACATCATCGAAGAATATTTCGATCATCGTGTGCACGTAGTAGGGCAATCACTGAACGGAATTCGCGTTGTGGTTGATTGCGCAAACGGGGCAATGTCATCTGTTGCTCCGTCCGTGTTGGAAGCCGCCGGCGCACAAGTGATTGTGATGAATGATGCACCCAATGGTCGCAACATTAATGACGGGTGTGGCGCAGCAAGCCCACAAGCACTTATGTCGCGTGTCGTTAGCGAAGGAGCAGAAGTCGGAATTGCATTCGACGGCGACGGTGATCGACTGATCGCAGTCACTGCAACCGGAGTACTTGTGGACGGCGACTACATCATGGCTATTGCTGCGAATGATTTGATGCAACGTGGTCTACTGCGCAACAAGGGTGTCGCCGTCACGGTGATGTCAAACCTTGGTTTTCATCACGCCATGAAGAATGCGGGCATCGATGTGGCTGTCACGCCTGTTGGTGATCGCAGTGTTCTGATGGCGCTTGATGAACACGATTACGTGTTGGGCGGAGAGCAAAGTGGACACATTGTGCACCGCGCACATGCCACCACCGGCGACGGTCTGTTGGCGGCTCTCATCTTGTTGGAGTACATTGCTCGAACTCGCAGCACTCTTGATCAAGCAATCACCATCATGCAGTCCTATCCGCAAGTGTTGGTCAACGTGCGAACAACTGAGCGATTGAATGACCCAGCATCAGAACTCGCTACTTCAATTGCGGAAGCAGAAAAAGATTTAGACGGACACGGCCGCATTTTGGTGCGCGCATCGGGTACCGAACCATTGGTTCGCGTGATGGTGGAAGCACCTTCTGAGGAAAAGGCTCGTGATACGGCTGTGCGCCTCGCACAAGTGCTCATTTCCAGCCACGGCGGAGCGATTGAGGGCGGGCACTAGGGCTTTTCGGCCTTTTAGTAGCCTTGGATTTCTATGTGCGGCATCATCGGCATCTTGTCCCGTCCAGGGACCCGAGCCGTGCCCAGCCCGATGGACATCCTGTCGTTGTTAGATGCGGGCGTCAGTGCGGGTAACAACTTGGCGCAGGTATCCGAATCGTTAATGGCTGCTGATCAACTGCTGCGTGGTGAGGCGGGCATTCGTTGCCTGGCCACTAACCCCTCGCTGGTTGGCGACATTGTGCAACGGCTGGACCAAATAGATGCGCTTGCAGATGCCGAAGAGGCCCGCATCGATTCGCTGCATACAGATACGTCCACGCTTGATACAGAATCTGCTCGTTTATCTAGAGTCCGCGATGCATCGTGGGCCATTCGTCGCGACAGGCTTCGTACCGCTGATGCCGTGGTGACGCTGGCGGGTGACAACACAAGTGAATCAATGTTGTCTGGCTACTTGTCTATTCAGCAGGCGCTCTCTGCAATCGACCGCATGGAAGTACGCGGTCGCGATTCGGCCGGAATCAGTGTTCTGGTTACTTCGCCTGCTTTTTCAAACTTGCCCGCCGATGTTTTGTCGGCTCTCAGTGATCGCTCCAACGACCCATTGTTTACAAATAGAAGTGTTCGCCACCAGGACAACACCGTTGTTTTTGTTTACAAAGCTGCGGCAGAAATTGGCGAGTTAGGGGACAACACTCGAGCCATGCGCGCCGCTGTTGCGAATGATGGTGTTCTGCGTCAATTGCTCGCCACCTCAGATGCTGTGGTGGCGGTGTTGGGACACACTCGTTGGGCCAGCGTGGGCATTATTTCCGAGCCAAATGCGCACCCTGTCAACAGTGAAGAAGTGGGTGTGCCATCTGCACGTGTGTCTGTGGCAGTGGCCAATGGTGATGTTGACAATCACCTTGACCTGGTACAGCGACATCAATTGCATTTCGCTGATCCCATCACCACCGATACGAAGGTGATTCCAGCCATTGTCGACCGAGGAGTCGTAAGTGGTCTCTCTACGCATGAAGCATTTCTTCACGCGGTCACACAGTTTGAGGGTTCCGTTGCCATTGGTTATTGCACCGCTGCAGAGCCGGAGTCCATGTACCTCGCATTGAGTGGCAGTGGCCAAGGAATGTACGTCGGTATCGCAGAAGACCGGTTCATCGTGGCCAGTGAGCCATACGGAACGGTGGAGGAAACGAACCGGTTCATACGGCTCGACGGTGAAACTCCATTGCATGCAGACCAACCCAACTCTCGTGGGCAAGTACTTCAATTGAATGCCGCTCACGCAGGATCATTAGACGGAATGCGAATGTTCGCTTATGACGGCACTCCTATACCACTTGATGAGAGCAAGGTTTCCATTGCTGAGGTCACCACTCGAGATATCGACCGTGGAGATTCACCTCACTTCCTATTGAAGGAAATCACTGAGTCTCCACGCAGTTTTCGAAAGACAATTCGCGGACGCGTGAGTGAAGTCGACGGACTGTTAGTACCAGACCTCGATTCAAGCACGCTGCCTCCATCAGTCATTGCAAAATTGGCAGCTGGAGAAATCTCGCGTATTCGAGTTATCGGTCAAGGAACCGCCGCGGTTGCTGGTACATCACTTATTCCGGTACTCACTTCACTGGTTGATTCATCAATCCATGTTGAAGCCCTCACTGCCACCGAATTGTCTGGATTCGCAATGGACACGGATATGTCCGACATGTTGGTGATTGCAGTAAGCCAAAGCGGAACCACCACCGACACGAATCGCACCGTTGATCTCGTGGCATCACGCGGTGCATCCGTGCTTGCAATTGTAAATCGTCGTGGTAGTGACCTTGCTGGTAAAGCGCACGGTGTTTACTACACGTCAGACGGTCGCGACGTTGAGATGAGCGTTGCCAGTACGAAGGCGTTTTACGCCCAAGTTGCGGCCGGCGCTGTTCTTTCGTGTGCCATTGCCGCAGCTGCCGGACACGTTGACGCCGAACGCATGCACCGAATACTTGCTTCTCTCAATGTCATGCCCGCTGCAATGGAGGCAGTGATTGCCCAACGAGAAGAGATTGGTGTCATTGCTCGTCAATATGCACCGTCGCGTCGTTATTGGGCCGTTGTCGGAAATGGTCCGAACACAGTTGCAGCACATGAGGTTCGAATCAAACTTTCTGAATTGTGTTACAAATCAATCTCGTGCGATGTCACTGAGGATAAGAAGCACATCGACCTGTCATGTGAGCCAATGATTCTCGTGTGTGCTGCCGGATTGTCCGAAGGTACTGCCACAGATGTTGCGAAGGAAGTGGCAATCTTCAAGGCCCATAAGGCAGTCCCCATTGTGGTGGCAACCGAAGGTTCGGCGCAGTTTGAAGGCGCAGCAGCCGTCATCACAGTTCCATTTGCAGACCCGGCGATCGCCTTCGTTCTCTCTGCAATGGTGGGACACCTCTTTGGTTACGAAGCCGCACGTGCGATTGATGAATTGGCCAAGCCCCTTCGCCAATTGCGCGAAGTGGTGGAACTAGTAGTGGGTCGCGGTGGTTCCGGAGATAGTGCACTCACGCGCGTTGAACGAGAAATTATGGCCGTTGTGCCTCGATTTTTCTCAGGACTCTCTACGGGTCAATACGACGGAAACCTAGAGGCTTCAACAGCGGTCCGAATCGTCTCTCTCTTGCGCATCATCACATCGCCGAATCCGTTGCAGGTGTACCAACGAGAAGCCGAAGGTGTAGCGACACCTGCAGCATTGCTCGATGACCTGGTTGCAGCACTTACGAAAGGAATCGACGAACTCACTCGACCCATTGATGCAATCAAGCATCAGGCAAAGACCGTCACTGTGGGCATCTCACGCAGTGAAGAAGGTCTGCTCGATCGTGCGTTGGTTCGTGCAGTGATAGACGCCGGGGCGGACCGAGATCATTTGTCGTATGCAACGCTGAAAGTCTTGGCTGCTCTTGACAGTGCGGTGGAATCAATTGCCGGCTTTATTCGTTACGCAATCGCGGGCGATCCCCACACAACTGAGGCCTCCATCTTTATTGCTGACAGAGGCGGTATTGCATCCGATTTGGCGTCACGCGTTGAGTCGAACAAGAACTTGGTGGGTACCAAGCGTCGCGTTGCTGATGATCAGGAAGTGTTGGTTGCTCGTGGTCGCAAAGATGGACGAACAGTTATTTTTGTGCCTGAGGTGAAAGGTACCGAAACAACTGGAATCACTTTGTTGCACGTGAATTTCCGCGAATTCATAGCACCGGCTGCTGCACGACAAGTGTTGCAAGGGTATGACCGGCGATACGAACGACTTGTTGACTGGGTGACAGAAACCGAAGGCTCGTTCCGTGAGGAGCGATTGGGTGAAGTATCAATCGCAGATCTTCTTATTCGTCCCGTATCGGAGAGCGCAAACCTGTGGCGTTCTGAGGAACAGTGACTCGTATGCGCGGTATTGGAATTGATGCAGTTGATATTGAGCGATTTCGTCAATTGTTGGCTCGTCGACCTGGCATGCGTACTCGACTCTTCACTCCCGCCGAACTTGCATCTCTAGCAGGACAGAATGACGACGCAGCGTCCTTGGCCGCTCGGTTTGCTGTGCGCGAGGCAACAATGAAGGCGCTCGGAGTGGGGCTTGGAGCTTTTGGCTTTCACGATGTGTCTGTAATGAAGCAAGATTCAGGAGCTCCTGCACTGGTTGTGACGGGTAAAGCACAAGAACTTGCGCTCACCCAGGGCGTGGGTGGTTGGCATGTGTCCATTACACATACCGACACAGTGGCAATGGCGGTCGTTGCGGCGTTATAGCCCAATACGCTTGAAGGGTGATTGCTGTTCTGACACCCGAGCAAATGAGGCAGGCCGATTCGGCTGCACTTGCCGCGGTCTCTGACAAGAATCTCTTCATCAATCGCGCCGGATACGCAGTTGCTGTCACTGCGCGTCGCATGCTCGGTGGTTCATACGGAAAACGAGTCACAGTCATCGCAGGCAAGGGTCACAACGGAGACGATGGTCGAGTGGCAGCACAACACCTTGCATCGTGGGGCTGTGCGGTTCATGTTGTCAATGCATCAGAAGCAGGAAACCTGTTTCTTGATCATCGCGTTTGTGATCTTGTTGTCGACGCAGCATATGGCATCGGTTTTCGGGGCACCTGGGAACCTCCAGTTGTATTCAATGTGCCTGTCCTGGCAGTTGATGTTCCCAGTGGATTGAATTCGTTGGACGGGTCTGTAGAAGGCGGAATTTTGGTGGCAGATCGCACCGTCACGTTCGCGGCTCCAAAGACGGGGATGTTGTTAGGTGACGGACCTCAGGTGTGCGGGGAAATTGACATCGTCGACGTGGGAATCGACGTTGTTGATCAAGTTGATACGTACCTAATTCAATCGCATGACATTGCTGCATGGCTTCCCCAGCGAGACATTGGTGCGCATAAGTGGGATACCGCGGTACGCATCATTGCGGGAAGTTCCGGAATGAGTGGGGCAGCATCGCTAGCTAGCGCGGCAGCTATGCGTGCTGGCGCCGGCATTGTTCATTTGTCGTGGCGCGCCGGTAGCGAATCAATTACGCCACCAACTGAAGTGGTGGGACGTGTATTGCCTGAACACGGCTGGTCGCAATTTGTGGCCGCTGACATCAATCGATTTGCGTCTCTCATTATCGGACCAGGTCTTGGACGCGGGGACGATGTCGCTTCAGAAGTGCAAGGCATAGTGAAAACGACGGAGATTCCCACAGTGATCGACGGTGATGGTCTGCATGCTGTGGTCGATTCTCGGGGCGGACATTCTGTTCTTACCGAACGCAAGTGCCCAACAGTTCTTACCCCTCATGATGGTGAGTTTGCGGCTTTGGGCGGCGATGTTCACCACCCCAATCGAATTGAGGCAACACGGCAACTTGCTCATCGCACGCAATGCACTGTGTTACGCAAAGGACCGACCACCATTGTGAGCAACCCGGACGGGGCGGTGTATCTAGTTGTGTCAGGTGATGAACGATTGGCAACTGCCGGAAGCGGCGATGTCCTCACTGGCATCATCGGCGCATTCATTGCACGAGGGTTAGCGCCACATGAAGCGGCAGCGGCTGGCGCGCACGTACATGGTATTGCAGGCTCATCAGGTGCAATCGAAGGAGTGATTGCCCGTGATGTTGTCGCATTGATTTCTGAAGTTCTCTCGGAGGCGGTAAGCGATGTCCGTTGATTTTTCTGGTCGTTGGGCGTGGGCAGAGGTGCACACGGGTCTCATTCAGCACAATGTGGCCATCATTGGCGAGCGAGTCGCGCCTGCACAGATATGGGCAGTGGTGAAGGCAAATGCATACGGGCATGGTGCGATTCCAGTCGCTCATGCCGCATTAGCAGCGGGTGCCACTGGTCTGTGTGTCGCCATTGTGGACGAAGGTGTTGCATTACGTCGCGCAGGTATCACGGCTCCCATCTTGATTTTGAGTGAACAGCCAGCAGAAATGGCCGAGTTCATTGTGGGGTACCAGCTCACTCCCACCATCACTTCGTCACGGGGCGCAGCTGTTATCGGAAATGTCGCAGCGCAACAAGGACGTACTGTTCCCGTGCACATCAAGGTAGACACCGGTATGCATCGCGTCGGAGTAGCCCCAGAGGAGCTTCGACAATTGGTGTCGTATATGGGCAGCCAACCTTCGCTCACGATCGAAGGCGTGTATACACACTTCGCCGTCGCTGACGACCCTGCACATCCATCGAACGCTCTTCAGTTAGAGAAGTTCAATGCTGTAGTGGCAGAACTCGCTTCGATTGGAATTAATCCTCCACTTATCCACGCAGCCAACAGCGCAGCGGCACTGGCCATGCCCGATGCACGCTTCAATATGGTGCGTCTCGGTATCGCCATGTACGGATTACAGCCCGGCCCAGGTGTTGCACATCTTTGTCAAGGCCTTATCCCTGCTTTGTCATTGAAGGGGAGAGTCTCGGCTGTTCGGTGGGTAAAGGCTGGCGATGCAGTGTCGTACGGTCTACAAAAAGAACTCGCCCACGATTCGCTCATTGCAACAGTTCCAATTGGATATGCCGATGGCATTCCGAGAGTGCTCGGCCGTACGAATATTAATGTTCTGCTCAACGGTGTTCCCCGAACATTTGCCGGCACAGTCACAATGGATCAGGTCATGTTGGATTGCCAACAAGATTCCATGGTCACTGTGGGTGATGAAGTTGTCTTTATTGGTCGCCAAGGTGAACACACAGTGACAGCAGATCAGTGGGCAGAAGCCGCCGGCACCATCGGCTACGAAATTACGTGTGGCATCAGTTCACGCATCTTTAGGAAGTATCAGTGATACTTCTTCGGTCGCAATCGGTGCAAGACACCCACAACATTGCCGCGGCAATATCTACTCTCGTGCGCCCGCGAGACATTGTGGTGCTCGCGGGTGGCATGGGTGCAGGGAAGACTGCTTTTACGGTGGGTTTTGCACGTGCGATTGGCGTCGGTGAGGAGGAGCATGTTTCGTCGCCCACGTTCACGCTCGTGCACACCTATGCATCGGGACGGTACCCATTGCATCATGCTGACCTGTACCGATTGGGAAGTTTGGGAGAAGTTGCTGATCTCGGATTACGCGAGCAAGTTGATTTAGGTGCCGTGGCACTCGTGGAATGGGGCGATGTTGCCCAAGACGTTCTGGGTGATTCGTTGGTCATTCGTTTGGAAAACGACGATCATGACGACGACGTACGCAACATCACACTCATGGTGGTGGGACACGCGTGGGATGCACGCTGGGATCGCCTTAAAGATGCGGTTCGTCGATGGATGGTGGCCGCATGATTTTGGGAATTGAAACAGCTGTCGAAAATGTTGGTGTTGCAATCGGAGATTCCCGTGGGGTACGAGCCGATTCCATGTTGTCAAGTGATCGTCGACACGCTGAGTCGTTAACACCGATGATTCAGTTTGTTATGCAACAAGCAGATGTTTCAATGAATGAACTTTCTGCGGTGGCCGTTGATGTCGGACCAGGATTATTCACCGGCATGCGTGTCGGAATGGCCGCTGCTCAATCAATCGCATGGGCATTGGAATTACCGATGATTCCTGTGTGCAGCCTTGATGCGCTCGCCATGAACGCCTCGTGGTCTGACGACATTGTCGCGGCCGCGTTAGATGCACGTCGTGGCGAGGTGTACTGGGCGTTGTATCGCATGCGTGGCGGGAACAACGAACCACAACGAGTGACCGAACCCGTTGTGACATCGCCGGACGACCTGGCCATTCATCTCGCCGACCGGGCGGAGTCGGTTACCTGTCTCGGATCGGGGTTCCATCGTTACGCCGAGACATTTGCTGCAAGTTCGTGGGTACGAATACTTGATGGTGAATCACAGTTCCCGTCTGCGCTCAATATTGTGCGATTGGCGACGTACCGATTGGCCGCAGATGAAACTGTCAGCGCATCTGAAATACAGCCGATGTATTTGCGTGCACCTGACGCGGAAATTAACTGGACGACACGCGAGGCAGGCAAATGAGTTTCATGCGTGAACGGCCTGTGGATGCGCTTACTACTGAAACGATGCGCCGTCGACATCTACGCCGTGTTCTGGAGATTGAAGACCAGTTGTATCCACGCCCATGGACACCGCGCACGTTTACGAGCGAGTTGCAACAGATGCGCAACGGAAACCGGTACTACCTCGTTGCCTACGTTGGAGACTCAATGGTGGGTTACGGGGGACTCATGTTCAGTGGTGATGATGCGCACATCACCAACATCGCAGTAGATCCAGAATTTCAAGGTCGAGGAGTTGCTACTGAAATTATGTTGGACCTCTGCACTATTGCCCGCGACCGTGGGTGTACTGCGATGACGCTTGAAGTACGTCATACCAATACTGCAGCGCAGAATCTCTACCGACGGTTTGGCTTTGTCCCTGCTGGTATTCGTAAGAAGTATTACGAAAACACTGATGACGCAATCATTATGTGGGCCCACGGAATTGATAGCGATGAGTTCCAGGAACGTTTGCGATTGATTGAAATGAGGCGTTCATGAACTCTTTCACAGCAAACGAATCAACAGTTGTTCTGGCATTAGAGACAAGTTGTGACGAAACAGCAGCGTCGGTTGTGATGGGTGGAAACGATGTGCTGTCTTCAATTGTTTCCAGCCAAATAGATATTCATGCTCGTTTTGGGGGTGTGGTGCCCGAGGTAGCGAGCCGCGCACATTTGGAGTCCTTGATTCCAGTTGTGAATTCAGCCATTGAAGAAGCCGGAATTCTTCCGTCACGCGTTGATGTGGTTGCTGCCACTGCTGGCCCTGGATTGATTGGCGCACTCTTGGTTGGAGTATCTGCTGCAAAGTCGTTGGCATTGGTGTGGAATAAGCCATTTGTTGGTGTTAACCATCTTGAGGCTCATTTGTATGCAGGCCTTCTCGATGACCCCACGCTTCAATTTCCGTTGGTGGTTTTGCTGGTATCAGGCGGACACACCATGGTCATTGAAATGCGGGGACATGGTGACTACACCGTGCTTGGGCGCACAATTGACGACGCCGCAGGTGAGGCGTACGACAAAGTGGCTCGATTCCTAGATTTGGGATATCCCGGCGGTCCGGTGATTGACCGCATTGCCGGCGAAGGAAACCCACACGCGGTTGAATTCCCTCGTGCGATGCAACATGAAGGACTCGATGTTTCCTTTAGCGGTTTGAAAACTGCAGTTATGAACCATGTGCGGCGCAATCCAGATATTTCCAATGTTGATATAGCCGCGTCTTTCCAAGCAGCGGTCGTTGACGTGCTGTGCATCAAAACGATTCGCGCTGCCCAACAAATTGGTGCGAAAGGGATTGTGCTTGGCGGAGGAGTATCTGCAAACTCCGCATTGCGAGCAGAAATGACGCGTCGTGGTAACGAAGCAGGCTTCAAGGTGGCCCTCCCAAGCCGTGCTATGTGCACTGATAATGCGGCAATGATTGCCGCTGCGGCATGGCATCGCATTTCTGCCGACGGACCAACGGCGCTCACGTGTGGTGCGTACCCCAATCTCAAATTGAATGCGGTGCCGCAATGACAACTCGCTTCGCTCCGCTCGTCTTCGGCGGTCATACGTTCCATGTCCCCGTGGTGTTGGCGCCCATGGCCGGTGTTACGAATGCGCCGTTTCGCACTGTGTGTCGCGAAATGGGCCCCGGCCTGGTGTATGTCAGCGAAATGGTGATGGCGGCCGCATTGGTGCATGGCAACGAACGCACACGAAAAATGGTGGGCTTCACACCTGACGAAGACTTCCGCAGTGTGCAGATTTATGGCACTGATCCGCAGTTCGTGAGCAGAGCAGTGCACGACCTGTGTGCAAGCGGAGCAGTGGATCACATTGACATGAATTTTGGTTGTCCGGCAAACAAGGTCACTCGCAAAGGTGGCGGCGCAGCTGTGCCGGTGAAACGTAATTTGATGCGAGCCATCATGCGTGCGGCAGTTGAAGCGGCACGTCCGTACGACATTCCGGTGACATGCAAGTTCCGCATCGGAATTAGCGACGAGATCGTGACATACCTAGAGACTGGTCTCATTGCAGAGGAAGAAGGAATCGCAGCTATTGCCTTGCACGCGCGAACTGCCGAACAGCATTACGGCGGCACCGCACATTGGGATGCAATCGCGCAACTAAAGCAAGAAGTCACCAGTATTCCGGTTCTTGGTAACGGAGATATTTGGGAAGCTCACGACGCAATTCGCATGATGGAAGAAACGGGATGCGATGGTGTAGTTGTTGGACGCGGTGCATTGGGGCGACCATGGTTGTTCCGCGATCTTGTTGACATCTTTGAAGGACGCGAAGTACAGCAAGCTCCCTCACTCGGATTTGTCGTAGACATCATGTGTCGGCATGCTGGATTGTTGTGTGATCACATGGGTCACGATGCCGGAATTCGAAATTTCCGAAAGCATGCTGGTTGGTATCTCACTGGCTATCCCGTAGGAACCGAAGCGCGTCGCGCTTTCTCAATGGTGACGTCACTTGATGAATTGATTGCATTGAGTCAACGGATTGATAGAGATGCGGTATTGGTGCCAGGCGGCGAACGCATGAAGCGCGGTCACACAAATGGGCCGATCAAGGTTGTGCTACCTGAGGGTTACTTGGAAAATCGAGATGACATGACTTTGCCCGACGATGCATTCGATGTTGTGCCGAGCGGCGGCTAGTACACACCATGAACCGCATCGTTCTCGCCTCACGTTCTCCTCGTCGCATTGAATTGCTGAATCAACTTGGTGTCGAGGCAGATGTTGTGCCTGCTGATATTGATGAATCTCCATTCGTCAACGAAATTCCTACGTCATACGTTGAGCGACTAGCGAGAGAAAAAGCTCGTGCGGTTCATGGACGTACGAAGTCTCCCGTCGTTCTCGCTGCTGACACCACCATTGATCTCGACGGCGCCATTCTTGGTCAGCCAGTCGATGAGAACGACATGCGCCGAATGTTGCGACTTCTCAGTGCCCGAACCCACCGAGTGCACACGGGGGTGGCTGTGGTGTCTCCTAACGGCGAGGTCTCGAAAGTGGTCACTACATATGTGACGTTTCACCCCATCAACGATGCAACCCTCGAGTGGTACATCGGCACGGGGGAGCCAGCAGGGAAGGCCGGCTCATATGCCATCCAGGGCCTCGGTGGCACCCTGGTGGAACGGATTCGAGGCTCGATGTCCAACGTGGTGGGGCTACCTCTCAGGGAAACAGCCATTTTGTTGGGCTTGAACCTGGCCGACATTGCGGTCAATACCGACTAGCCGGCCCTCTTTTCGGTTGTCATCGGGGCGGGTGTCTCCGTATCATTAGCACTCGCACTCCCTGAGTGCTAACCCCTGACCCGGACTCCCGGGCCAGGTTTCCAATCTGCAAAACGCTGATTATTCGGAGGAACATCATGAACCTGAAGCCACTCGATGACCGCATCGTCGTCAAGCCAAGCGAAGCAGAGCAGACCACTGCCTCTGGTCTCGTTATCCCAGACACCGCCAAGGAAAAGCCACAGCAGGGCACAGTGCTCGCAGTGGGTCCTGGCCGCTGGAGCGACGACGAAGGTCAGCACTTCCCACTCGACGTCAAAGTGGGCGACGTAGTTCTGTACAGCAAGTACGGCGGCACCGAAGTTTCACACGGTGGAGAAGATCTTCTCATTCTCACCAGCCGTGACGTACTCGCCATCGTCGGAAAGTAATCACCACCATGGCAAAGCAACTCAAGTTTCACGACGAGGCACGTCGCGCCCTTGAAGCCGGTGTGAACAAATTGGCTGATGCAGTCAAGGTCACACTCGGACCTAAGGGACGCAACGTTGTGCTCGACAAGAAGTTCGGCGCACCAACAATCACGAACGACGGTGTTTCCATTGCGAAGGAAGTCGAAGTCGACGATCCATTCGAAAACATGGGTGCACAGTTGGTGAAAGAAGTAGCCACCAAGACCAACGATGTTGCCGGTGACGGCACCACCACAGCTACCGTGCTTGCCCAAGCAATGGTGCAACACGGCATGCGCAATGTGGCTGCTGGCGCAAACCCCATGGGTTTGAAGCGCGGTATGGAAAAGGCCGTTGCAGCAGCAGTTGAGTCCATCAAGGGTCAAGCAAAGGAAGTGGACGACAAGGGCGACATCGCCAGCGTTGCCACCATTTCTGCAGCAGATGTTGCAATTGGCAAAGTCATTGCCGACGCAATCGACAAGGTCGGCAAAGACGGCGTCGTTACCGTTGAAGAGAGCAACACATTCGGAATCGAGCTTGATTTCACTGAAGGAATGCAGTTCGACAAGGGTTACTTGTCGCCATACTTCGTTACCGATCAAGAGCGTCAAGAAGCAGTCATCGACGAGCCATACATCTTGTTCTACTCGTCAAAGATTTCTTCCGTGCAAGCATTGTTGCCCGCACTTGAATCCGTCATGAAGACTGGCCGCCCACTTCTCATCATCGCTGAAGATGTTGAAGGTGAAGCATTGGCAACTCTTGTTGTCAACAAGATTCGTGGCACGTTCAACTCCACTGCCGTGAAGGCTCCTGGTTTCGGCGACCGCCGCAAGGCAATGTTGCAGGACATGGCAGTTCTCACTGGTGGACAGGTCATCAGCGAAGAAGTCGGTCTCAAGTTGGAGAATGTCACGCTCGATCTGTTGGGTCGTGCAAAGCGCGTCATCATCACCAAAGACGAAACAACAATCGTCGACGGTGCAGGCGACAAGTCAGAAGTTGCTGGTCGAATCAACCAAATCAAGACCGAAATCGACAACACCGATTCCGATTGGGATCGCGAGAAGTTGCAAGAGCGCCTCGCCAAGCTTGCTGGCGGCGTAGCCCTCATCAAGGTGGGAGCTGCAACTGAGGTAGAACTCAAGGAAAAGAAGCACCGCATCGAGGACGCCATTTCGGCCACTCGTGCAGCCATCGAAGAAGGTGTTGTCGCCGGTGGCGGTACCGCACTCCTTCGCAGCCGTGCTTCGGTGCTCAAGGTTGTCGAGAGCCTCACAGGCGACGAAGCAACTGGTGCGCGCACCGTGTACGAGTCATTGGTTGCTCCTGCCAAGGCAATTGCCGACAACGCAGGCCTTGAAGGCTCAGTGGTTGTCCAACGCGTTGAGTCAGAATCTGGCTCAACTGGCCTCAACGCAGCTACAGGCGAGTACATCGACCTTGTGGCTGCTGGCATCATCGACCCTGCAAAGGTCACCCGTGCGGCCCTCCAAAACGCAGCATCCATTGCTGCATTGGTGATGACCACCGAGTGTCTCGTTGCCGACAAGCCAGCACCAGGCGGTGCCGGTGGCGGTATGCCTGGTGGCATGCCCGGTGGCATGGGAATGATGTAAGGAAATTTCCTGAATATTTCGGAATAACTCCCGCCCCCGAGCGGTTGTATTCAGAGCCTCCCGTACATGGCCCGAACCGAAAGGTTCGGGCCATGTAACTTTTCTGCCCTACCGTGGGCATATGGCTCAAAAACCCACCGGACTGTGGATTGTGCAGTTACTGGAATATGCAATCGGGTTTGCCATTGCCAGCACTGCTGCTCATGCACAACGTCCATACATTCTCATTGCGCTGGCACTAATTGTGATTGCTAACGCGGCATGCGTCCAAGGACCTCTTTCGGCGTTTCGCATGACGACCGCAAATACACATCGAATACTTGGCATTGCAATTGCAGCACTCCTCATCGCGTGCGCGATATTCATTCCATTGAGTGTCAACGACAAGATCACACTTATTGCGGCAGCGGGGGCTGAGGGCTTCGTGTCGGTACGCTTTGGTCATGGCTTTTGAACGTCCTGCACCAGATCTCAACAAGTTGATCACCGCGTGGGAAGCGTGGGAAAAAGGCGAGGAGATGCCTGGTCGCGTTCTCGCCAACTTAAAGACTGCTGGTCTTGCCGAAGTTCTCAGTGAGTTGAAGTCGTCAGGGTGGACGCCGAAAGAATCGTGAATCGTCGCCGCGGAGGTAATCAACACATTCCGCGACCCGACAATTGGCGTATTGGCGTTCCACCGCAGTGGATGAGCCGAGACTTATCAGTACTGCATGATTACGAACGTGTGCGTGATCGAGTCGCGCAACACATTGGGTCGACTCCCATTTCGCACGAACACATTTCATCCGACTGGGCGGCGACATCAAAACGATCAGCAGTGCTGATTCCGCTCATTGCTCATTCGCGTGTGCCGCATGTTGTACTCACGCGTCGCGCTGATCACATGCGAAACCACAAGGGCGAGGTGTCATTTCCTGGTGGTCGAATGGAATCCGATGAGACTCCGGAACAAGCGGCTGTACGCGAGGCATTCGAGGAAATTGCATTGCACAAAGCACACGTGCATGTGTTGGGAGAACTTGAACCTATTGCGACATTCGTTAGCAATAGCCACATCACGCCGGTTGTTGCGCACGTGGAGGGGACCCCGGAATTTGTTGCCGACCCAAGTGAAGTGGCACGAGTGTTTACGGTGCCTCTCCATGATTTGGCTCGACCAGACACATATCGAAACGAGTGGTGGTCAACGCCGCGCGGCGATATCAACATTCATTTCTTTGAGCTTGATGACGAGACCATCTGGGGTGCAACTGGACGGTTGTTGCACCATCTGCTGGACATTGCGACGCAGTAGTTACGGGCCGGCGTACGCCCTCACCATGTTGTAGAAAAGGTCCATCCATCCGATGCAATTGGTGCGTTCGGTAACAGGTCTCTTTGCACAATCAGATTGCATATCACGCTTGAATTGCGCATCTACCCGCGCACGCATCGTGCTGGTCCAGAGGGCCCCGTTTTTGATGCGCGAGAAGTTTCGATATCCGAAGTCATGACGACGGCATGCATTGTAAAAATCAAATGAGCGTCCAGAACTTCCGACCACCGGAGCGGAGCAGCCGTCGGTGCTCCAATCAAGGCGGTGATCGTGTTGTGGCGATTCGGCCTCTTTAATGAACGCAGAAAGAGTGGTACGAAACAAGAGCTTTTCAACGACACTTTGAGGGGAAGGTTGTTGAGGGGTTGCCGATAAACACGCGGAAACCAAGAGTGCGCAGATTGCAAACATGCATACCTCCTGAAGCCTTACGTGTGTACGGCGTAAGAGCACGGAAGGAAGCCTGTCTACTGTGACGCGAACTTCTTCAGCAGAAGTGCCATCTCCACCGCGCCGCACGCTGCTTCATCGCCCTTGTTGTCAATACCCGGACCACTGCGGTCAATTGCTTGTTGCTCTGTATTGACAGTGAGAACGCCAAACATGACAGGCACGCCTGTATTGAGCTGGGCATCTTGAATACCTCGTGCCGCCTCACCACATACGTAGTCGAAGTGTGGAGTATCGCCACGGATCACTGTTCCGAGGCACACGATTGCGTCAACTGTGCCAGTTTGTGCGAGTGCTTGAGCAGCGAGTGGCAATTCAAATGCACCAGGAACCCATGCTTCGATGATGTCGTTGTCGGCTACTCCAAGGCGCTCAAGGCCGCGTAACGCACCGTCACGCAATGGAACAACAATGTGGTCGTTGAATCGTGCGCCGATGATGGCAATGCGAAGTCCGGCTCCGTTGAGTTCTGGAATTGCTGATGATGATCCTGCACGTGTCATTTATTTTCCTCCGTCGAGATTGATGAGATGACCCATGCGTTCGCGTTTTGTACGTAGGTACCCCTCGTTTTCTGGCGTGGGCACCGTGTTCAGAGGAACGCGCTCCACGACAGATAAGCCATATCCACCGAGTCCGCCGTATTTGGCTGGGTTGTTGGTCATGAGTCGAAGTTCTCGCACACCGAGGTCGGCAAGAATCTGAGCACCAATTCCGTATTCACGGCTGTCAACAGGTAGTCCCAGTTCAGTGTTGGCATCAACCGTGTCACGGCCCTGGTCTTGCAAAGAATACGCACGAATCTTGTGGCCAATGCCGATTCCGCGTCCTTCATGCCCGCGCAGATACACAATGACACCGCTACCTGCTTGTTCCACCAAACTCATAGCTGCTGCCAATTGTGGACCACAATCACAACGGCGCGAACTGAAGACATCGCCGGTGAGACACTCGCTATGCACACGCACTAGCACTGGTTCGGCGCTATTGATATCACCTTTAACGAATGCAAGGTGCTCGATGCCATCGACAGTGCTGCGGTATGCCACGCAGGTGAAGGTGCCGTACTCGGTAGGAACATTTGCTTCACCCATGCGCTCAACAAGGCGTTCGTTGTGACGACGGTAATGAATGAGTTGCTCAATAGACGACAACAACAAGCCATGCTCCTTGCAGAACTTGCGTAGGTCTGGCAGTCGCATCATGGTGCCGTCATCGTTTTGAATCTCGCAGATGACTCCCACAGGTTCACAACCCGCCAAACGGGCAAGGTCGACTGCTGCTTCGGTATGTCCGGCACGCTTCAACACTCCTCCTGTGCGTGCACGCAAGGGGAAAATATGGCCAGGGCGGGCGAACGCCTTGAAATCAACATTTGGGTCAGCGATGGCACGAGAAGTGGCCGCACGGTCCGCGGCGCTGATGCCCGTTGTGGTTCCTTCAATCAGGTCGACGGTCACCGTGTACGCCGTGCGCTGGCTCTCGGTGTTTTGTTCCACCATGAGCGGAAGGCGCAATTCTTCGCAACGCTCGCCGGTAAGTGGCACACAAATAACGCCGGTGGAATAGCGCACGATGAACGCAAGCTTTTCGGGAGTGGCGTGTTGTGCCGCCATGATGAAGTCGCCTTCATTCTCGCGGTCTTCGTCATCGACGATGACGACCATTTCACCACGGGCAATTGCCGCGATGACGTCTTCAATGGGATCAAGTGGTGTGTCGCTCATGGCGTTACTGCTTTCTCTCGTAGTGGGTCGAGAACTATTTCAATGTCGTTGCCAAGAGTGGCAGCCGAGACCAATGTGCAATTGGTGAGTGGAGCGATGCCTTCGCCGGCAAAAACTCCGGGCGCATCATCGGAGCCTGCAATGGTGGGCGCAATATGAAAGACATATCGATTGATGAGCCCACGTTCATGAAATTCTGAGGCCACCGTGGGGCCGCCTTCGACCATGAGTTGAATCACTCCTTGACTGCCCAACTCATCAAGCAAAGTGTCAATGTCTTGGCCCCATTCAACGCAAGGATGAACCTTTGCAGTGGAAGAAATTGGTTGATGCGTTAGCACGATGCGACGAGGTGATGTGCCGTCTACATGACGAACAGTGAGTTCTGGGTCATCTGCACGGACTGTGCCAGCTCCAACAACAATTGCGTCGCTCTCTGCACGCAATTGATGAACACGTACTCGCGCTTCCTCACCAGTAATCCATCGCGGACCATGAGGAATTGTCGTGCGCGCGTCAAGTGTGGTGGCCATTTTCAAGATCACAAACGGACGGCCTGTACGACGGTGATGCAGGTAGGGGGCAAGTTGCGCGTTGACTTCGGTCTCGCACACGCCCTCTGTCACAGTGATTCCTGCTGCGCGCAACATTGAGAAACCATTTCCCGACACTTTGACGTCTGGATCTGAAATTGCGGCAACGACATGAGTGATTCCGGCATCAATGATTGCTTGAGCGCACGGACCGGTGCGGCCGGTGTGAGAGCAGGGTTCAAGTGTGGTGTACAACGTTGCACCAATCAGTGAATCGTTGGCGGCACGAGCCTCATTGATAGCAACAATTTCGGCATGCGCCGATCCGGGGGCTTGCGTGGCTCCTTCGTACGTATTTCCACTTGCGCCCACAATGACAGCACCGACCCACGGATTGGGGCGCGCACGCATACGCGCGGTGTCAGCCATATGCATGGCACGGCGCATGAGCGCCTCGTGGTTCATCATGTTGTGTCCTTGCTCCCATCCGGACTGTGACCGTCGGCCTCAGAATTTCACTGAGTCGGCCTCATCGCCGAAGCAATGAGGTTCGCGGGCTGTAACCGCCGGTTGGGACTTTCACCCGACCCTGCAAGGGGTGTTTTGAATATGTACGTGAACGACCGAGGTCCTTCACGTAAGAAGGCTACGCAGGCGGATACTTCGCCAACAACTCCACCGTGTGGCGAAGAAGGCCAAAAATGGCTGCGAGATCCACATTTTCGTCGTCACCGAGAAGGGGGGCGAAGGTAGCGCCGCCCAATCCGATGGAGACAGCATGAATGGCGGCCACGTGGGCAACGTCGGGTCGCATGCCATCGATTTCCACATATCGCTTTTCAATTGCTTTGACGATGGGCAATTCGGGGAGGACACTGCGGGTGTTGACCCCTTCTAAGTTGAGCCACAAGACCAGACGAATGAACAGTTGAACGTCTTCGTTATTGATGTCGAGGGCCAATTCCCCTGGCTTGGCTTGAGCCACCGTTGTGGCAACTTCGAGAGCCATTTTGCGCATGACCGCAAGCAGTAGGTCGTTCTTGGACCCAAACCATGTATGGACGAACCCGTGGTTCACATCTGCCAATTCTGCAATCTCGCGAACTCCGACCTCAGAGAATGGTTTGGTCTTGATGAGCGCATGTGCGGCATCCACAAGGCGTTGCTCGCCTTCGGCCCGGGAAATAGGTGACCGTCGCTTTGGCTTGTCGATGGAGTTTTTCTTTGTCGCCACGATGATGATTCTCAGACAGTCCGGGTGGCCGGTTGCCGTAATATGACATTACCGAGAGCCGTGCTCTCTGACCGCCATACGGTAATTGACCTCATTTTTAAGGAAGTCTACGACTGTTGCTAGCGTCGTCTCGCTGTTACCTCAAGTAATTGAGGGGAAGGATTGTTGTTGTGGCTCGTCGATTCGGCTTTCGCCGACGTTCAAGTGGTGGAGAAGACGGAACTGGTTGGATTTACGCCGACCTGTTCTTGGCCCTCACCATTGTGGGCCTCGGATCCGCAGTTGTGACCTCGTCGTCTCCAGCTCCTGCGGCCACGGCCCCCAAGACCTTTCAATTGAGCTGTGCCGAGTTCCCCGTTCGCGTTCCCGCCAACATCAAGACCAACGGCGCACAAATTGACAATGCCATCAATCAGGAAATAGCTAAGCGTGGCTGGTCAGCCGAATCATCCAAGCCGGGCCTCGTCATTGTGATGGGAGGCTTTAGTGGTAACGAATCTCCTGGTGATGGCGATGGACGAGCCAAGGCGATCACATCGTCGTTGCGTGCTGCAAGTCCTCAACTTGCTTCCGTCGAAATGCGTACCGCTGGCGCGCGTTCGGTTTCCGTGAACGGTCAGCAAACGTCGGTTGGCGGAGCTGGTTCTTTCGTTTTGGTTGTTTATCTGTTGTACAGCGGTCCCGCACTGACTGAAGATTGCACTCGCTAGGAGAAGAAATGTCTATTGCAATTAACGCCCATGAAGATGCCGTGGCAGCCATTGATAAGTGGCTCACCGTGTCAAAGCAGAAGTCATCTCTCGGAAAAGTGGCACAAGCATTTGTTGATGATGTTCACACTGATTCGAATACCAAAAAGTGGTCAAAGGTAGATGTGCAACAGATCCTGCCATTCAAAACCGAAACTCCACGTTTGCTTTTGGTTGTGCGTGCAGGTGCGATGTTCTTGCCAATTTTGTTGACATGGCTCGCTCTGTCTCAAGTAATTGGACCATTTTCGTTGTTCTTGCAGAATCAACAAGCAAGCGCGAACTTCTTATGGTTCTGGCAGACAAATCCAGGGAGCACATTTGCCGAGGTATGGAAACTCAGTCACGTTGCATTGACTGACGCCGCCGTTCTTGCATTCCTCACCGTGCTTGCAATGCGTATCACGTGGTGGGAAACGTCTCGTGCGGAGCGTTCCGAAGCTGCCTACGCACAGATGTTGTCTGCGCTCGAGTTCTATTTGGTGTCTGCTCGCGAAAACTGAGCCAACACGGCAACACTCACCAACACGAGTGCTGCGCCAAGAAGTCGAAAGCCTGTCACTTCTTCATTGAGTGCGATCACGCCAACGACAATTGATATCACTGGCTCAATCGTGCTGAGAACAGCTGCTTCCCCGGGGCCAATGCGCGACACTCCTGCGAAGAAGAAGCCCATTGAGAGCACCGTGCCAATAACCGATGCGGCCGTGATTGCCCACCATCCCGTCGCATCAGACGGAACATGTGGATGCACCATGAAAAACACCAATCCATGCGACACCGCCGCGCCCACCATGACGTAGGTCAGTGAGGTAAATGCTCCTGCAATGTGAACCACTCGACTGCTGAACACGATGTATCCCGTGTACCACAGCGAGGCTCCAAGCATGTACAGCACTCCGGTGATGGATCCGCTCTTTACTTGACCCGCTGTCAATGCCGCGCCTGCCACGGCAACTGCAAGACACGCAATGACACGTGTTGATGGTTGATGTCGGAGGAATATCCAACTGGCGAGGACAACGAAAACCGGGTACGTATAAAAAATGATCGTCGCGAGACTGATGTCTATTCGTTGCACGCTGAAGAAATAGAAGGATGCCTGTGGCGCATAACCGATTGCGCCCAACAAAAAGAGTTGCACGGCTAGGCGGCCACGGGGCATGGGGGGTCGGTCCTTGCGCAACATGTTTCCAACGAGCAAGAACACCGAAGCCAAAGAAAATCGAATGGCGAGCATTCCTAATGGTTCTGCCCCGTGGTTGTATGCAATTCGTGCAAACCACGGCAGCAAACCGAATGCGGCACCGCTAATTAAAATAAAGACGACGCCCACGCACCAAATGTAGTGCGCAATCACAAAGCGTCTGCGTTGTCTACTTTTCTGATTGGGCGATTTGTTCGGCGATTGCGCGGTCACGCTTTATAACGTTGCGCACGAGCACGGTGCCAATAACTGCAAGTGCGGAGAGCATGACTCCGAAAACTGTGTATTGCATCCATCCGCCGCGGTCGCCGGGGGCTTGTGGCTTTACTCCACAATTTGGTTTTGGATTCGAGTTCAAACATGCAGACGGTTCGTTTTGCAAGTTGGCGTACGGGGATGTGTCGCTGACCACCTCTGAAGGGACGGTTGTGTCTGTGCTCGATTCTGCATGAACCACTGAAGGAGCTAGTGGGGCGACTGTGAGAAGAACGGCACATGTAACTGCGGCAAAACGAGGCATATGCCTATCGTCTCATGCCCACTAGGGTGAATGCAGTCATGGGTAACACTTCCGCTACAGCAGTTCACGATGTCGTCCTCGTCGTTGATTTTGGTGCTCAATATGCCCAACTCATTGCTCGACGAGTTCGCGAAGCGCAGGTGTATTCCGAGATTGTTCCCTTTCGCATCACTGCTGAGGAAGTGCGTGCAAAATCGCCCAAGGCAATTATTTTGTCGGGTGGTCCCAAGAGCGTGCATGTTGATGGTGCGCCGGCATTGGACCCAGAGATCTACGACCTCGGAATACCTATTCTCGGGATCTGTTACGGATGCCAGCTTGTTGCACAACAGTTAGGTGGAACAGTTGCTCGTGGTGGTCGGGGCGAATATGGTCGTGCCACTCTCACGCGAAACAATTCGTCCTCTCAATTGCTCGGCAGTACGACACCTGAAGTGCATGACGTGTGGATGAGCCACTTTGACTTCGTCAGCGATGTACCAACAGGTTTCCGTTCAACGGCTGCTACACCCGATGCTCCACACGCAGTCATTGAGAACGACGAACGGCGAATTTACGGAGTGCAATATCACCCCGAAGTTGTGCATACCACCAGTGGACAAGACCTACTTGTGCGATTTCTCATTGATATCGCTGGTTGCTCAGGTGATTGGACAATGGCAAACATTGTGAATGACCAGGTTGAGGCAATTCGTGCACAGATCGGCAATGAACGAGCAATTTGTGGTCTCTCAGGTGGAGTTGATTCATCGGTTGCGGCAGCAATTGTCCATCAAGCAATCGGAAATCAACTCACTTGTGTGTATGTCGATACCGGGCTCATGCGCCGTGGCGAGAGTGAACAAGTGGTTGAAACTTTCCGTCGCTCTATGGGTATTGAACTCATTCATGTTGATGCGGGCGAACGTTTCTTTGCGGCGTTAGAAGGTGTCACCGAACCTGAGGCCAAACGAAAAGCAATTGGTGAATTGTTCGTGCGTATTTTTGAAGAGCACACCGGCGGTCTAACCGACGCAAAGTTCTTGGTGCAAGGCACCTTGTATCCCGACATCGTGGAGAGCGGTGGACACGACGGAACCGCAGCAGTTATCAAGAGTCATCACAACGTAGGTGGCCTGCCTGAGGACATGACGTTGGAACTATGTGAACCACTCCGCGCACTGTTCAAAGATGAAGTGCGCAAAGTTGGTATCGAAGTCGGATTGTCCGACGACATTGTGTGGCGTCAACCATTCCCTGGTCCAGGACTAGGAGTGCGCATTATTGGAGAGGTCACTCCCGACAAGGTGGCCACGTTGCAACATGCCGACGAAATTGTGCGACAAGAAGTGAAAGCAGCCGGACTCGAGCGCGAAATCTGGCAGGCCTTTGCTGTGCTCGCAGACATTCGTTCCGTTGGGGTGATGGGCGATGAGCGCACCTACGGGCGCCCCATCATCATTCGGGCCGTCACCAGTGACGACGCCATGACTGCCGACTGGGCGCGACTGCCATTCGACCTGTTGGAGAAGATGTCGAATCGCATTATCAACGAAGTCCCTGGCATCAATCGAGTGGTCTACGACGTCACGTCGAAGCCACCTGGGACCATTGAATGGGAATAGGCGCATATCGCAAACCCTTATGAAATAAGGGTTCAAGCGGGCGACGGGGTGCGTGGCAGAGCCGCCACTACCCTTGAGACGTCATGAACGCGACCCGCACTGCACGGGGGCCCAGGAGGTCCGTTCTCGCCAGCATTGTCATGGCGGCCCTGTTCGTGGTGCCGGTTATGGCTCCTCACGGCGCATCGGCTGACTCCATTGACGACAAGCGTCGGCAGGCAGCCAACATTGCCGATCAACTCGACAAACTCACCGAACAGATGGACGCCCTAGGCGAGGATTATTCGCAGTCCCTCGTGGCGCAGTCTGATTTGTCGGTTGAAATCAAACGGGCGCAAGCCGATGTTGCCGCCGCCGAAGCTCAAGTGGCGCAAATGCGGGGCACCTTGTATGCGTCGGCACTTGCCCAGTTCATGCACGGTGGTCGAAATTCAACTCTTACGAATCTTTTGGCGTCTTCGGGTGGAGTGCAAGATGCACTACAACGCAGCCAACTTGCATCCATTGCAATGAACCAGGGTTCGCTCACTACCGACTCCCTTGACGCAACTGCAACCGAACTGACAAAGAAGCGCAAAACACTTGAAAAGAAGAAGAAGCAAGCCGAAAGCGCCGCGGCAAATGTATTGAAACGTCAAAATGCCACCAAGGACCTTGTTGCTCGATATGAAGAACTGCAGTCATCAGTTCAAGGCGACCTCGTGCAGTTGGTGAAAGAAGAGCGCCAACGTCGCGAAGCAGAAGCTTTGTCAGCAGCTCAGCGCGCTGCGGCTGGATACAAGAGCAAATATGCATCAATTCAGGCGCGCTATCGCAATATTCCCAATGTGAGTGCTCGTGCGCAGGCTGCGGTTCGTGCGGCGCTCAGCCAACTAGGTGTTCGCTATCAGTACGGAATGAGTTCGCCGGGCAGGGCCTTTGATTGTTCGGGACTCACGACGTATGCGTGGGGCAAAGCCGGTATCGGATTGGCGCGAAGTTCTCGTTCGCAATATGCAACCCTGACCAAGATTCCCAAGCAGTTTGCCCAAGCCGGCGACCTTATTTTCCAAGGAAGCCCTATTCACCACGTGGGTATTTACTTGGGCAACGGAACAATGGTGCATGCACCGCAATACGGCGATGTAGTGAAGATTTCGGCACTGCGTTGGAATCGCGTGGTGGGCGTAGCCCGACCGCACTAAACCTCCGCTTCACGCACTACGGTCATTCCCCATGCAGGGGATAGACGAACCAAAGGTTGAGGCGTGGCTCAACGCCAACATCGACGGGGCCACGGGTCCGTACACGTACAGCCTCATTGCGGGCGGTCGTAGCAACATCACTTTCCATGTCACCGATGCAAACGGAATGCAGATGGTATTGCGTCGTCCTCCCATGGGGCACGTGCTCGCAACTGCGCACGATATGGCCCGCGAGCACCGCATCATTTCCGCAGTCGGAAAAACTGGCGTTCCTGTTCCGAAAACTCTCGGTGTGTGCACTGACGAGTCTGTCAACGGTGCACCGTTTTACGTCATGGCCTTCGTTCCCGGCATCGTTCTCGATAGCCCAGAGAAGGGCCAGTTGCTTCCGGAACACTTGCGCACCAAGGCTTCGGAAGATCTCATTGATGTCCTTGCTGATTTACATGCGGTGGACATTGATGCCGTTGGCCTCGGAGATCTGGCGAAGCGTGAAGGGTATGTAGAGCGCCAAGTAAAGCGTTGGTCCACACAGTGGGCGAATTCAAAGACGCGAGAACTTCCGGCCGTGGAAGAAGTTGCAGTACTTCTTGCCAACAACATTCCTGCACAACAAGGAGTGGCGATTGCGCACGGTGATTATCGCTTCGGCAATGTGCTCACCAACGTGGAGAACGGCACTATCGCTGCAGTACTTGACTGGGAGCTGTGCACGTTGGGCGACCCACTTGCCGACCTTGGATACGTAGGCATTTATTGGACCGACCCGGGTACTCCCACCATGCGATTCAACGACCCATCGGGACTGCCTGGAAACTGCTCCTATGCGCATCTTGTCGAACGTTATGCACTGCGCACCGGGCGCGACGTTTCAAACATTGGGTATTACAAAGCATTTGCAAGTTTCCGTCTCGCAGTGATTTCAGAAGGTGTATACGCCCGCTACCTACACGGCGCTATGGGTGACCAAAATGTAGATCTTGAGCCTCTCAAGACAGGTACCGAACAATTGGCTGAAGCAGCATTGCGTGCAATGAAAGGTGATGTGTAATGGCTCTTGAAGGTTGGGTGAAGAGTTCCTTCACAGCAGCAAGATTTACGCGCGATACGTATCGCAAAGGCGCCGGCCCAGTGGTGATAGTGGTGCACGAGATTCCCGGAATCACCCCAGCGGTTGAACGGTTCGCAAATGAGGTAGTTGACCGTGGGTTCACAGTGGTGATGCCCGACCTGGTTGGGACCCCAGGACGCGAAGTGAGCGGTGGGTACATCGCTTCTTCAATGTTCAAAGTGTGCATCTCGAAAGAGTTCACCAATATGGCACTCAACAAAACTTCGCCCATCATTTCGTGGTTACGTGCTCTTGCTCGTTCGCTATACAACGAGGTTGGAGGCAAAGGTGTGGGTGCGGTCGGAATGTGTTTCTCTGGTGGCTTCGCGCTCGGAATGATGGTGGACGACATCATGGTTGCCCCGGTGCTCTCACAACCATCAATGCCGTTCGCGTTGAACAAAGCTCGAGGTGCCGACCTGAATCTTTCGCCTGACGATGCAGCTGTCGTTGCACAACGTGCAGCCGATGGGTGTCAAGTTCTTGGCTTGCGCTTCACCAAAGACAAAGCCGTAGGCGACCGTTTCACGTCATTGCGTGAATTGTTGGGTGATGCGTTTGTCGCTATCGAATTGCCGTCGACCAAGCCAAGTGACCACAGCGTTCTCACTGAGCAACGCGACGAAGCAAGCGTGCAGCGAGTACTCGATTTTTTCGCAGAAAAACTGCTCTAGTTAGCGCGGTCCGCCATCAATATTGAGAAGAGCGCCCGTGGTGTAACTGCTCGCATCACTGGCAAAGTACAACGCGGCACCAACAATTTCGTCGGGGTTCCCGCCTCGTTGCAATGAGTACGCAACTCTTGCGCGGTCATTGAACTGCTTCATGTCCCATGCCTTTGAAATATCGGTGAGGAACGGACCGGGCACCAAACAATTCACTCGAACATGTGGTGCGTACGTGCGAGCAAGTCCCATGGTGAGGTTGTTAATTGCCGCTTTAGCGGCTCCGTACACCACTTCGTTGGGCGATGGACGATGGCTCGCAATTGAAGAGACATTGATGATGGATCCACCCGGAATGGTGCCGTCAGCTACTGGGGTGCACATGTGTTCTCCGATGAGTGCCGACAATCGGAAGGGGCCTTTGAGGTTTACATCGAGAACTTTGTCGTACAACTCTTCTGTGACATCGGTGAGAGATTTGTACAGAGGTGACATTCCCGCGTTGTTCACCAAGATGTGAATGCGACCAAACTCAGCGATCGCCGTAGCTGCCAATCGGTCGGCATCGCTCCACGATCCGGCGTGATACGCAACGGCGATCGCTCGTTGACCAAGCGCACGAACTTCGTCTGCAACTTCTTCGCAGTTTTCCAACTTGCGACTCGCCACCACCACGTTGGCGCCTCGGGCGGCAAAAGCGAGCGCCATTTCTCTGCCGAGGCCACGACTTCCGCCGGTGACGATGGCGGTACGGCCAGCAAGAGAAAACAAGTCCTGTGAGGTCATGTGGTCACTGTAAGTCATGGTCGACGAGGGCTCGTAGGGGGAGAGATGCTGCGCTGAAGGGAAATTTGCTCAAAGGGCTAGAAATTTTCACCTCATGTGTTTATGATGGTCATAACCAGTGGTGAAATAAATTCACCACTGGATCTGAAAAGGGGGAGTTCTCCATGACATCTGTTTACGGACCAGCTACAGATTGGGCTACCGATTTCGATCACACGGACCCGGAATACAACAAGAACATCCACTCCATTTGGGAAAACTTGAAGGGTTCGGGATGCCCCATCGCCCACACCGAACGCTTCGGCGGTGTGTGGTTGCCGCTCACGTACGACATGGTGCACGAAATCGCCTACGACGCAGAGCATTTCTCGAGTCAAGGCGTTGTGGTCGGTCAAGTAAAGCCCAGCCAAACCGATGCACTGCCCGCTCCGGTTGGCCCAGCACCTCCGATTACCTCGGACCCTCCATTTCATGCTGATGCACGACGAATTCTTTTGCCGGCGTTCGCTCCCAAAAAGATTGATCCTCTTCGCGATGTAGTGCGCGAATTTTGCAATGACCTCATCGACAAATTGGGCGATAGAGAATTCATAGACGCAGGCGTGGAATACGCACAGAACATTCCGGTCATGGTCATCGCGCACATGTTGGGTCTTCCACTCAGCGATTCCGACCGATTCTTTGATTGGGTGCACCTCATTCTTGAAGATGTTGCGACGCCGCAAGAAGAACGACAAATGCGCATGGAGGAATTCTCGAACTACTTGAACGAACACATTGAACTTCGTAGACAAAATCCCGGCGATGATCTCATTTCTTTCTTGCTCAACGTTGAATTCGGTGGCAACAAATTGTCAGATGAACACGTATTCGGCACCGTGCTTCTTGCACTCATCGCTGGTATTGACACAACATGGAGTGCGCTCGGTTCTTCCATTTGGCACCTTGCGGCTAACTCTGTTGACCGTCGTCGATTGGTAGAAAATCCACAGATGGTTCCGCAAGCAGTTGAAGAATTCCTTCGTGCATATGCACCGGTAACCATGGCGCGCATTGTTACTGAAGATATGGATTTTCACGGATATCAGTTAAAGAAAGAAGACTGGATGTTGTTGCCATTCCCGGCAGCAAACCGAGATGAATCACAATTCCCCAATGCGGATGTGGTGGACATCGATCGTGAAGTGAATCGTCACTCCGCTTTCGGGTTAGGAATTCACCGTTGTATTGGTTCGAACCTTGCGCGTTTGGAACTCAACACGGCTGTCGAAGTATTCCTCGAGCGGTTCCCTGATTTTGAACTTGACCCGAACGAAGAAGTCACTTGGAGCATCGGTCAAGTTCGTGGGCCCCGCAAGTTGCCCGTGCGAATAAAGGCACGTACTTAATCGGCAATAACCGCAAAGTATTCGGGATGGTCAAATGTGTTCACGCTCTGATCAATTGATTGACCTGAGCGCAACAAATGCCGAGCAAGAAGTCCTTTCGCAGCTTTGGCATTATGACCACCCACTACTTTTCCCGCTTTTGACACAAGATCAATGGTGACGATGGACGTGAGTTGGTCGCGATTGAGCGATGCTCTGTGTTCTTGCGGAAGCAGATCGACGATGGTGCGCTTTTTTACCACCGCAGCGAATGCACTGGTGAGGTCGTCACGCCACCACGACGACATGAGCCCGAATGGTGCGAGTCGGGATCCCATCTTGAGTCGGTAGTCGGGAATGGAATCATCTGCCCGAACCATTCCGAGTAAGCCCGAAGGAACAAAAATCCTCTTGGTGAAAGAGTTGCGCTCAGTGGTCGGGCACGAGGCAAGGTCCAGGTGATCCCACACCACGCCGGTGTATCTCTGCCACGCAGGCAGGGTGGGAGAACCCAACAGTGTTCGGTTGGCAACCTGGGCTCTGTCGAGGTGAATGCCCTTGACCCCAAGGAGTTTTGAGTCTCCGCCTTTTACCGCTGCCAAGCGGTGAGCTACTTCTTCTCGATAGTCACCGAGTGCCGGACCAAAAGTGCCAGAAAATGGGCTCCATTTTGAACGCGCGACACCGCCTTCTGCCTTCCCCTCCGAGGGTGGAAGCAAGATGAAAAAGTCCTGAGCATTCATGGTGAAAAATCCTCTCCTTCCGTCTAACCTAGGCGCATGCGCGTACACGTAGATCCATCCAAGTGTCAAGGCCACAACCGTTGCTATGCACTTGCCCCCGAACTATTCGATGTCGACGATCTCGGCAATGCTTTCGAGTTGAACGACGGCGTTGTGCCAGCGGCTCTCGAAGACAAGGCACGTCTTGCCATTGCAAACTGCCCAGAATTCGCCATCACCATTGAGGATTAATCATGACTGACACTGTTTACGGTCCAGTAACTGATTGGGCAACCGACTTTGATCACGGTGCGCCCGAATACAACAACAACATTCACCAAATTTGGGAAGACCTCAAGGCATCTGGTTGTCCCATTGCTCACACCGAGCGTTATGGCGGTGTGTGGTTGCCTCTCACTCACGATCTTGTTAAAGAAATCGCATACGACCCTGCTCGCTTCTCCAGCCTGACCCCCGTGGTGCAACAGCTGAAGCCAAGCCAAATCAAAGAGCAAGATCCTGATGCATTGGGCGCCCCCATCGGACCAGTGCCACCCATTTCTTCTGACCCCCCATTCCACGCCGATGCACGTCGCATCTTGTTGCCAGCATTCTCGCCAAAGATGATTGATCCATGGCGTAGCGAAGTTGAGCAAATCTGCAACAAGCTCATCGACGACATGGGCGATGTTGATCGCATCGACGCAGCAGTGCAGTACACACAGCACATTCCTGTACTTGTTGTTGCACAAATGGTGGGTCTTCCACTATCCGATGCTGATCGCTTCCGCGGTTGGGTCGACATGGTGCTCGGTGGTATCGGTGCTGAACGCAACGAAGAGCGCATGGCGCAATTCATGGCGATGGATGAATACCTCACCAAGCACATTGAAGATCACATTGAGAATCCTCGCGATGACCTCACCACATACTTGTTGAACGCCGAGATTTTCGGCGAGAAGTTGTCGCCACGTCACGTGTTTGGCACCATCTTGTTGCTCATCATCGCCGGCATCGACACCACATGGAGCGGTATCGGTTCGTCGTTGTGGCACCTTGCCTCAAACTCGGTTGATCGTCGTCGTCTCGTTGAGAATCCACAAATGATTCCGCAGGCAGTTGAAGAATTCCTTCGCGCATACGCTCCTGTCACCATGGCTCGTATGGTCACCGAAGACATGGAATTCCACGGTGTGCACATGAAGAAAGAAGATCGCGTTCTTCTTCCTTTCCCTGCTGCAAACCGCGATGAAAACCAGTTTGCAAATCCTGCAGAGGTAAAGATCGATCGCGAAGAAAACCGTCACGCCGCATTCGGCCTCGGTATTCACCGTTGCATCGGCTCCAACCTTGCTCGCTTGGAAATGAATGTCGCCATCGAGGTCTTCCTCAAGCGCTTCCCCGACTTCGAGTTGGATCACTCCGAGCAAGTCACGTGGAGCACTGGCCAGGTACGTGGACCACGTAACTTGCCATTCCGCATCAACGCTCGCGCGTAACACTCCTGCGACGCAGCCCGCTCATACAATGGCGGAGCCATGTCTAACTTTCCGCTGAATCCCGACCAAGAAGAGGCGGTGTACCACCCAGGTGGGCCATTGCTCGTTGTTGCGGGTGCAGGCTCGGGCAAAACCCGTGTGCTTACTCAAAGAATCGCATGGCTGATGTCGCAGGGTGTTCATCCGCAGGCAATTCTGGCCATCACGTTCACCAACAAAGCCGCCGAAGAAATGCGTGAGCGCGTGGCCGGACTCGTGGGCCCTACTGCGCGCAATATGTGGGTCACCACGTTTCACAAAGCATGCGTGCGCATTTTGCGCCAACACGCAGAAGCTCTTGGTTATCCGAAGCAATTCACCATTTATGACTCCGATGATTCAAAGCGTCTCATCGGCTACGTCATTCGCGACATGAATCTCGACCCAAAGATGTTTCCGTCGAAGGGTGCGCAGTCAAAAATCAGTTTGTGGAAGAACGAACTCATCACGCCGGCCGTTGCTCACGACACGGCATCAAATCCGCATGAACGGCGTACTTCAGGTATTTATACGGAATACCAAAACCGTTTACTCAAAGCGGGCGCAATGGATTTCGACGACATTCTGGTGAATGTGGTGCGCTTGTTCGAAAAGTTCCCCGATGTCTTGCGTCTGTATCAAGAACGTTTCCAACACATTCTTATCGACGAATATCAAGACACCAACCAAGCACAAAACCGCATCGTGTTGTTGCTCGGACAGTTGCACAAGAACGTGTGTGTAGTGGGCGATAGCGATCAGAGCATTTACAAGTTTCGTGGCGCTGACATGCGCAACATCGATCAATTCGAAAACGCATTTGGTGAAACCACGGTGGTGGTGCTTGCGCAGAACTATCGAAGCACACAGACAATTCTTTCTGCTGCAAACGCCGTTATCTCACAAAACGAGGGACGTCGCCCCAAAGATCTGTGGACATCGTCGGGTGATGGCGAAAAGATTGTTCGTTATTACGCCAACGATGGGTACGACGAAGCGCGTTACATCGCCAACACAATCAAAGAACTACACGATGACGAGCATCGCGCCTGGGGTGACGTCGCCATCATGTATCGCACCAATGCCCAAAGCAACGTGATTGAGCAGGTACTGCGCGAGGCAATGGTTCCCTACAAGGTGGTGGGTGGCACCAAGTTCTACGAACGTCGCGAAATCAAAGATGCCATCGCGTATCTCAAATCCGGTGCGAACCCGCAAGATGAAATCAGCCTCAAGCGTGTACTCAATGTTCCCAAGCGCGGCATCGGCGACACCAGCATTGGCAAGATCGATGCATTCGCTGCACTGCACGGCGTTTCGTTTATCGATGCGATGCGTCGTGCATCCGAAGCCGGTGTATCAGGTGCGGCCTCGCGCGGTATTGCTTCATTCATTTCTCTCATCGATGACATGCACGCCAATCTCTCCGACGGACCTGCGGCACTCATCGAGTTGGCACTCACCAACAGTGGCTACTTCGATGAACTGCAGGAATCGGGCACATTGGAAGATGCGGGTCGGTTAGAAAACCTCAACGAACTCATCGCCTCAACACGCGAAAAAGTCAGCGTCGATGAGTTCTTGGAAGAAGTTGCACTGCAGGCTGATACAGACGATCTTGGTCCGGAGAATCAAGTGGTTCTCATGACATTGCACTCAGCAAAAGGTCTCGAGTATCCGTGCGTATTTCTTATTGGTTGCGAAGAAGGCATCTTCCCGCACAATCGCGCGCTCACCGACCCAGCAGAGTTAGAAGAAGAGCGTCGTCTCGCATATGTGGGGCTCACTCGTGCACGCGAGCGACTTTTTATTACGCACGCATGGCAGCGCATGTTGTATGGGCAATCGCAGTACAACCCGCCATCGCGATTCCTCGGCGAAATCCCCGAGCAACTGTTCGATCGTCAAGGAAACGTTGATTCAGGTGTCGACAGTGGTCGCACGTACGGACGCACCCCTGGCGATTGGCACAACATGAGCATCCCGTCGTACCGTCGTCGCGATTCCGACGAACCAGAGGGGCGCACGTTTGGTGCACGTCGAGCAGAGCGAATTGTGAGCCAGCCAGCGGTGAAGGCCCAAGATCTCTCCAAGTTTGCCGATTGGAAAGTGGGTGACGATGTGTCTCACCCCATTTACGGAGATGGTGTCATTACCGATTTGCGCGAGCGCAGGGACAGCATCGAGGCCACCATCCGTTTTGCTAACCGCAGTAGCAAAACGCTTGATTTGGCCTTCGCGCCGCTCACCAAACTGGGCTAAGGCAACAACCGTCGGTCCCGCCCCAGCACTAGCATTGGGTCCATGAAGGCAGCGATCCTTGTAGAAAGTCTCACCGGCAACACCTGGAAGGCTGGCGAACTCATCGCAGCCAACCTGCAACAAGAGGGCTGGTCCATTACCGGCTTGTCACCTGTGAAGCAGCCCGATCACGCGGCCATTCAAGAAGCCGACACCGTCATCGTTGGCACATGGGTCCACGGTTTATTCGTAGTGGGGCAAGCTCCGTGGGCAGTTGACCGCCTCCGTTCATTGCCTTCAATGGCCGGCAAGCAGGCAGTGTCGTTCTGCACCTTTGCGTTGAATCCCGGCAAGTCGCTCGATGTCATGGCGCAAGCTCTTGAGTCATGTGGTGCCAACGTTGTGGGCGGACTTGCATTGCATCGCGGCAAATTGGCCGCTCACGCAGAAGAATTCGCCATTCGCCTCATTGACAACACAACTGCGAAATAGTCAATAAATCAGCGCTATTTCAGAGTTGTGGTGGTGGCAGAAGTAATGCCACGTAGATCGATGTAGAGAGTCTTTCGATTTTCAACGATGGGCCGCACCTCTGTTGGCGGTGCTAGTTGTTCAACGTTGATTGTGCGCCCATCGCAGTCCGTAAAGGTGCGTGTTCCCTGAACGTGGGTAGCCAAACACGTGGATGGTTTGTCGGCCGGATACGCGTAGTACACCTGCCAGCCCGATGCTGGATTTGTGCCTGTGTGGTCAAGTACGACCGACCTCACGCCGTCGGGACTTTGCAGGTCAGGGAACAAAATGGGGCCGTCACGGTCGACGGCTTTGGCCATGGATGTGACTTTTCCTACTTCGAAGACTTTGTTGTTGATGGCCGAGTTGGGGTCGGCTCGGTGGTTGATAACCAAAGCGGCTACCCATAAACCCGCGAAAAACAAGGCAAAGAAGGCGATTCCGCCGGCCACGGGAACAATGGCACGGGCGAGGGGAGAGCGGAGTCGAGGCGTACGCATCCCCCCATTGTGGCGGGTTGGTATCTAATCCCTCATTCGGCGTAGGGTTTCTCTTCTGTGAAGCGCCCCTATCGAGTTGTAGTAGCCAAGCCTGGCCTAGATGGCCATGACCGTGGTGCAAAGACCATTACCCGTGCATTGCGTGACCATGGCTTTGAAGTGATTTACACGGGTCTCCACCAGACCCCCGAACAGATTGCAGAAACGGTTCTGCAAGAAGACGCGGATGCGGTGGGTCTCTCATTGCTTTCTGGTGCACACAACACGTTGTTTCCCCGCACCATGGAAGAACTGCGCAACCGCGACATGGGCGAAGTGCTCGTATTCGGTGGTGGCGTTATTCCCGATGCCGATGCTCGTGCATTGCGCGAACAAGGTGTTGGCAACATTTTCGGGCCAGGTTCCTCCCTCAAGGCCATCTGTCAATGGCTTGAAGAAGAACTCGACAATCGCGAATAAAGATCTACGAAAGAAAGAAACGGTTAACTGATGGACCTTTTTGAGTACCAAGGCAAGCAGTACTTTGCTCGCTTCGACATTCCTGTGTCGCGCGGCAACGTTGCTGTCACTGTTGACGAAGCTGTTGCTGCAGCAGACGCTGCTGGATACCCAGTAGTGGTGAAGGCACAGGTGCAAGTGGGTGGACGTGGCAAGGCTGGCGGAATCAAGCTTGCAAATGATGCTGCTGAAGTTCGTACCCATGCCGGAAACATCTTGGGCATGGATATCAAGGGTCACCTTGTGAAGCGCGTGTGGGTGGAAAACGCATCCGACATTGCCGAGGAGTACTACGCCTCGTTCACACTTGATCGTGGCGCAAAGAAGCACCTTCTCATGTTGAGTAAGGAAGGCGGCGTGGAAATTGAAGAAGTCGCTGCAAAGAACCCTTCGGCCATTCTCATGTTGCACATCGACCCCGTTGTTGGTCTCGATGCGGCAGCGGCAGCAAAAGCTGCAGTAGATGCAAAGATTCCAGAGAAGGCTCAAGCTGGAGTTGCCGATATTCTCGTCAAGCTCTACCGCTGCTTCGTTGAGGGTGACTGCGACCTTGCAGAAATCAACCCACTCATCTTGAAGCCAACCGGCGAAGTGCATGCGCTCGACGCAAAGGTCAGCCTTGATGCCAACGCAGATTTCCGCCATCCAGAGTGGGCAGAGTTCAAGGCCACCGAAGAACTCGATGACCGCGAGAAGCTTGCTCGTGAAAAGGGCTTGCAGTACATCGGTCTCGACGGAACAGTGGGCATCATTGCAAACGGCGCAGGCCTTGCAATGAGCACACTCGACGTGGTGAACCAGGTAGGCGGCACTGCTGCAAACTTCCTCGACATCGGTGGCGGCGCAAACGCCGACCTCATGGCAGGAGCACTTGAAGTAATCAACTCTGACAAGAACGTGAAGAGCATCTTCATCAACATTTTCGGTGGTATTACTCGCGGTGAAGAAGTGGCAAAGGGCATCGTTGAAGCTCTTGGTCGCGTTGATCTTCGCGCACCCATCGTTATTCGTCTCGACGGCACCAACGCCGAAGAAGGACGTGAAATTCTCAAGAACGCCGGCATTCCGGAGTCAAAGCTCACCAGCAAGCCAACAATGCTCGAGGCCGCAGAGGCCGCCGTGGCACTCGCGAAGTAAGGACACATCGTCATGGCAATTTTCGTTGATCAAAACACCAAAGTCATCGTGCAGGGTCTCACCGGAGGCCAGGGCAAGTACCACGGCTTGCGTAACAAGGCATACGGAACCCAAGTTGTTGCTGGTGTAACACCAGGCAAGGGTGGTACCGATGTTGAAGGTATCCCCGTGTACAACAGCGTTGCTGAAGCAGTTGCTGCAACAGGCGCAAACGCATCGTTCGTCACCGTTCCACCAAAGGCTGCCTCTGCAGCAATTCTTGAGGCAGCCGCTGCTGGGATCACCTTCATCGTGTGCATCACCGAGGGCATTCCTGCACAAGACGAAGCACGCACATACAACACACTCGTTCGTGACTATCCGAACGTTCGCTTGCTTGGCCCTAACTGCCCAGGCATCATCAGCCCAGGTAAGTGCAACATCGGTATCACCGCTGGTGAAATTGCAGAACTTCCATCTGCATCGGGTCCAAACGTGGGCATCGTGTCACGTTCCGGAACACTCACATACCAAGCGCTGTACGAGTTGAAGCAACGTGGCATCGGCGTATCAACATGTGTTGGTATCGGCGGTGACCCAGTGCCGGGTACATCGTTCATTGATTGCTTGCGTGAGTTCCAAGCTGACCCTGAAACTCACGCCATCATCATGATTGGTGAAATCGGTGGCTCAGCTGAAGAAGAAGCTGCAGAGTTCATCAAGGCAAACGTCACCAAGCCAATGTCCGCGTACATCGCTGGTGTTACTGCGCCTGCTGGCAAGAAGATGGGCCACGCCGGCGCCATCGTGTCGGGCGGTAAGGGAACAGCTCAGGGCAAGATGGATGCATTGCGTGCAGCAGGCGTGAAGGTGGGGCAGAACCCCACCGAAGCTGGCTCACTCATGGCAGAAATTGTTGCTGGGCTGAAGTAAGTGCCACGCGCACTACTTTCCGTTTACGACAAGACAGGAATCGTCGAGTTCGCCTCGGTGTTGCATTCTCTCGGATGGTCACTGCTCTCTAGTGGTGGCACTGCATCGGTGATTGCCGATGCAGGAATTCCGGTGACCGACGTTGCAGACATCACTGGGCTTGAGCCCATTCTTGATCATCGCGTTGTCACGTTGCACCCAAAAATTCATGGCGGCATTCTTGCCGACCGCTCGAAACAATCTCATGTTGACGAAATGCAACAACACGGCATTGAGGGCATTGACCTTGTTGTCGTGAACTTGTATCCGTTTTCTTCGAACCCCAGTGTTGAACTCATTGATATTGGTGGGCCAGCAATGGTGCGCGCCGCGGCCAAGAACTTTGCACATGTCGGAGTAGTCGTCGATACTGCCGACTATGCCGATGTACTGGAAATGATTGAAGGCGATTACTTCAACGTCAGTGTTCGTCGCATGTTGGCGCAGAAGGCATTTCGTATCACTAGTGCGTATGACGCGGCAGTATCCGCGTGGCTGTCAGAAGAATCACCCGACCGTGCCGATGCAACCGTGCCACCCATTCTCACCATCGTTGCCGAACGTGCTGAAGTACTTCGCTACGGAGAAAATCCTCATCAAACTGGTGCGCGCTACCGCTTGCCCGGTGTGGAGAGTTGGTGGGATTCTGCCGTTCAACTCAATGGCAAGGAAATGTCGTACCTCAACGTATTTGATACCGAGGCCGCTTGGCAGTTGGTGAGCAAATTCGATCGACCTGCAGCAGTAATAGTGAAGCATGCCAACCCGTGTGGTGTTGCGCTTGCACCCACCATTTTCGAGGCATACACCAAGGCACACAATGCTGATCCAGTCAGTGCGTTTGGCGGAATCATTGCCCTGAATGGCGAAGTAAATGGAGAGACTGCACGTGCAATTAGCCAGGTCTTCACAGAAGTGGTGATTGCTCCGTCTTTCTCAGCAGAAGCGTTGGAAATTCTGTGTGAGAAGCAAAACCTGCGAATTCTTGAAGCAATTGCTCCTATTGGCTCCATGGCCATTGAGATGCGCTCAATTGATGGTGGATTGTTGGTGCAGTCGGTTGATGAAGCAAGTGAACCACTTGATGATTTCACTGTTGCCACCACACGTGCGCCGTCCGATGAAGAATGGCAAAGTTTGCTACTGGCATGGCAGACAGTTGCCGCTACGTGGAGCAATGCGATTGTTCTCGCCAACGGGGACACAGTTGTAGGTGTTGGCGGTGGACAACCCAATCGAGTGGATGCTGCACGCATTGCAATTGGGCGCGCTGGCGAAAAAACCACGGGCGCAGTAGCCGCAAGCGACGCCTTCTTCCCATTTGGCGATACGGTCGAAGAGTTGGCTGCTGCGGGCGTCACGGCCATTATCCAACCCGGTGGCAGTGTGCGAGATGAAGAATCAATCGCGGCAGCCAACACCCATGGCATTGCCATGGTGCTTACGGGCACTCGCCACTTCCGCCACTAGCCAAGTCCTAGACTGACTCAATGGCACGAATCGCAGATCTCTTGGCTGCAGGCCGCACGTTCTCATTCGAGTTCTCGCCGCCAAAGTCTGCTGCTGGTTCGCTGTCTCTTGGTCGCACCATCGCCGAGCTCGAACCTCTGGCACCTTCATTTGTTTCAGTTACTTATGGCGCCGGCGGGTCCACTCGCGAGTTCACCCGCGACACCGTGTTGTGGGTGCGTAAGGAAACAAATATTCCACCCATGGCGCACCTCACATGTGTGGGTCACACACGTGCCGAAATCAACGACATCATCGAAACGTATGTCGCAGCCGGCATGGAAAACGTGCTTGCTCTAGCAGGCGATCCTCCCAAGAATGCCGAAGACGAGCGCCCGAGCGATTACGTGTACGCCACTGACCTCATTGAACATCTTCGCGAGATTTCCAATATGTCCATCGGAGTTGCAGCGCACCCCGAAGGGCACCCTCGTTCGCCAGACCTGGCAACAGACCGCAAATATTTGGCATCGAAATTGCAAATGGCCGATTTTGCTGTCACTCAATTCTTCTTTGACCTCAATCATTACTTGTCAATGGTGAACGACCTTGCAGACCTTGGGGTCAACAAGCCTGTTATCCCCGGCATCATGCCCGTCACCAACATTGCTCAGGTGGAACGTATGGCCGAGCTCAGCGGCGCCGCATTTCCGCAGTGGCTTCGTGAACGTTTGGAGTCAGGTACCGATGCAGACGACGTGCGTCGTATCGGTGTTGAAGCAGCCACAGAGTTGTGCGCACAGTTGCTTGAGGCCGGTGCACCTGGATTGCACTTCTACACCATGAACAAGTCGACAGCCACTCGGGAGATTTACGCCCAATTGGGCCTTCCTGTTGCCTAACGCACCACACCGTATGAGCAATTACGACAACATCGGAACAAACTCGGGCACACCTGCATGGGGCACTCGTCGTGGACCCGTTGTGCCATACGTTCCCGGTCTTGATGGGTTACGCGCTCTAGCGGTAGTGGCGGTCATTGTGTATCACGCAAATCGCACGTGGCTTGGTGGCGGATTCCTCGGCGTTGAAGTGTTCTTTGTTATCTCTGGATACCTCATCACGTTGCTGCTCATCGCAGAGCGCGAACGTCAAGGCGGAGTATCGCTCGGAAATTTCTGGATGCGACGCGCACGGCGATTATTGCCGGCACTTTTCACCTTGCTCATCGGAACAGTTGTGTACTGCGCGTTGTTTGATCGCGACCGTCTCGGAATGTTGCGGGGCGATGTTGTAGCGGGTGTTCTGTATGTTTCGAACTGGTTCCAAGTGTGGAGTGGTTCGTCATACACCACAGATTTTGCGTTTGCCCCGTTACGACACTTGTGGTCGCTAGCGGTGGAGGAACAGTTCTACATCATTTGGCCTCTCGTCATGTTCGTGCTCTTGCGCAAATTACGGGCGAAAACATTGCCTATTTTGGGCATTATCTTCTCTGCCGGCGCGGTTGCTATCGCCGTGTATACAGCCGTCACCTATCGCACTGGTGTGATTGACACCATTGAAAAGACGCCCGAACAATTCATGACACTGTTTGGTCGTCACGTGTTACGCACCGACTTCCTGTACCTCGGCACTATTTCTCGCGCAAGCGGTTTGCTATTGGGTGCAGCACTCGCAGCTGTGTGGCGTCCGTGGGCAATTCGTCGCGGTCGTGCCGGAGCCAACGCAAATGCACTTGATCTTGTCGGGATCACAGGATTGGCCTCACTCGGATTCATGTTCTGGAAGTTTCGTGAAGTTGTGTCCGTGGTCGATGAAGGTACGCACGGTTACGACCTGTTGTATCGAGGTGGTTTCTTTCTCATCGGTATCGCCACTCTGTGCGCTATAGCCACCGTCACACATCCACGTTCTCGCCTCGGAAAGTACGTGGTAGGCACGCCGATTTTCGTGTGGATTGGCAAACGTTCCTACGGTCTGTACTTGTACCACTGGACCATCTTCCAGGCGTATCGCAAGAGCGCAGGCACGGCTCTCAATGCCAAGGAATTTGTGGCACTCATGCTCATCACCATGGTGGTCACTGAGGCGTCGTATCGATTCATTGAAACGCCATTGCGTACAGGATCAGCTCTCCGCGCATATCGAGAGTGGCGAGCACTTGGTGGCCGCATGCGTCCTGAGTTTTCCGTCGGAATCGTTGCATTGTCGGTGTTGCCACTCATTGCGTTTGTTGGTTTGGCCACTGCGAAGGTGATCCCCGATGACATCACCGCAAACCTCAATGCAAACGAAGATTCAGTCACCACCATTGCACCTACCACGTTGCCGAGCATGGGCACGCTGCCGGTTGCAACCACCACCACGGCATCTCCGAAAGGAAAGATTGCGGTCCTTGCAGTCGGCGACTCGGTGATGTTGGGTTCAGCCAAGAAACTTGCGGCGCACGGCATCACTGTTGACGCTGCAAAGAATCGACAAGTCATTTATGCATTGCAGATCTTCAACTTCTACAAATCAACGGGGGAGTTGGGCGACTACGTGGTTATTCACCTCGGGACAAATGGCATCACGAAGAAGGCAACATTCGAGCGAATATTGGAACCATTGAAAGATGTGCCTCACGTCATCTTCCTCACCACTCGCGTTCCACGTCACGCGTCAGAAGCTTTGAACAACGCCATCATCAATGAGCTGCCACTCACGCACCCCAATCTCACCGTGCTTGATTGGTACTCACTGTCGAAACCTCACCCCGAGTGGTTCTCATCCGACGGCATCCATCCGAACTCGGTGGGCCAGGACAACTACGTGGCGGCCATCCTCAGCGCCGTTGGGCGATAAACCCCGTCTTTACTGGGCTCTTGTCTTGGGCGGGGCCCCCTGAAATGCGTACGCTTGGGGCATGACAACTCCCGTTCGTATTGCCGTCACCGGTGCAGCCGGCCAGATTGGTTACAGCCTCCTTTTCCGTATCGCCTCTGGTGCAGTGTTTGGCCCCAACACACCTGTTCAGTTGCAGCTTCTTGAAATCACTCCTGCACTCGGTGCGCTTGAAGGCGTGAAGATGGAACTTGAAGATTGTGCATTCCCACTTCTTTCTGGCGTGGTGTGTACCGACAATGCAGAAACTGCTTTCGGCGATGCGGACGCAGCATTCCTCGTTGGTGCAATGCCTCGTAAAGACGGCATGGAGCGCGGCGACTTGCTCAGCGCCAACGGTGGCATCTTCAAGCCACAAGGTCAGGCACTTGCTGCTGCAGCCAAGAAAGACGTGAAGGTTCTTGTTGTTGGCAACCCTGCAAACACCAACGCCCTCATCGCAATGAACAACGCAAAGGGTCTTGATCCCAGCCGTTTCACCGCAATGACACGTCTCGATCACAACCGCGCGCTCACACAACTTTCCAACAAAGTGGGCAAGCCAGTTACGTCCATTAAGAAGATGACCATTTGGGGCAACCACTCCAGCACTCAGTACCCAGACCTTTTCCATTGCGAAATCGACGGTAAGAACGCAGCGGCCACAGTGAACGATCAGGCATGGCTTGAGAATGATTTCATTCCCACCGTTGCAAAGCGTGGCGCTGCAATCATAAAGGCACGCGGTCTCTCGTCTGCAGCATCTGCAGCAAACGCAGCAATCGATCACATGCACTCATGGGCAATGGGTACCGCAGAAGGTGATTGGGTGTCCATGGCAATTCCATCCGATGGCAGCTACGGCGTGCCAGAGGGCATCATCTCGTCGTTCCCATGCGTATGTAAAGACGGCAAGTACAGCATCGTGCAGGGTCTCGAAATCGATGATTTCAGCCGTGCACGTATCGATGCTTCCGTTGCAGAGCTCATCGAGGAGCGCGACGAAGTGAAGAAGCTTGGTCTGATCTAAGACCTCTGTTCGTCACAGACATTCACTTCGGGTCCGGCCAGAAATGGTCGGGCCCGAAGTTTTTTCTGCCCCATGTTGCGAGACGGAATTTCATGTGGTTTAATTCCTGACTAATCCAGTCGGAATTATCAGGAATTAGACCAAAAGTCATGACAAGCATCAATCTCTCCTCCAACGCCACCGCTCAGAAGGGCTGGAACCGCTCGTTTAGTCCACGGGTGGCACGCACAGGGATTGCCGTGATTGTGGCCGCTGTGGCCCTTCTGGGGCTCATTTCCGTGAACTTTGGCTCCAACAGCGACTCATGGAGCCCTGCCCATTCTGTTGTGACCGCGCGCTAGGAAACGAGCTATTCGTAGGTGGTGTGTTCACGCACCACGGCAAAGGCGGATTCCAATGCGCCGAATACCGCAATGTTCTCAATCATGCTTTGGCGATCACCCGACAGTGTGATGAGGCCTTTAATAAAGCCTTCTTGTGCGGGGATGGAACCGGTGGCAATTCCGACAGCTGTATCCCACGATTGTTCCATCCGCAGGTTTTCATGCGGTGCTGCACCTGGTCCAAATGTTGCTTCGCCATCGGCAAGTTGCAAGTGATACAACACATTCCCTTCTGGGCCATCGGTGACCACCTGGGTGACGCCGAACGTATGTGTTTCAGCAAGTGCATTCATTGATTCGCTGGCAGATACTTCTGCCTGCATTGCTTCAATCCATTCAAGGCTGAGATAACGCATGTTGATTGCCTTAGTGTGCGGAGTTTTCGCGACGATGCTTCACGAACTCAAGAATTACTGGCAACAGTGAGATGAAGACAATGGCAAGAATCGCAATTTCAATATTGTTTTTCACTACGTCTACTTGGCCAAGGAAGAATCCAAGAAGGGGAATGCCGGCACCCCACACAAGGCCACCGATGATGTTGTAGCGAATGAAGGTGCGGTAGTGCATGTCGCCGACACCGGCCACAACTGGCGCGAAGGTGCGCACCACGGGAACAAAGCGAGCAAGGATGATGGTGCGCGATCCGTACTTCTGAAAGAAGCCCTGTGCCTTCACCACGTGTTGCGGATCAAATAGACGCGACTTGGGGCGATTGAAAATCGATGGTCCCAGTTTGTTGCCGATGAGGTATCCCACTTGGTCACCAAGGATGGCCATTGCAGCTGCAACAAGCATGACGAGCCCGATGGGATTCAGATGATTGCCACCAGCTTCTGTTGCGAGAAATCCGGCAATGAACAACAGAGAGTCGCCGGGAAGAAAGAACCCCACCAACAGACCTGACTCTGCAAACACAATGGCGGCGAGTACAAGGAAGCCGCCGCTGGTGAGAAGTGTTTCGGGATTCAACAGTGCGAACATCTGAACGAAACTAGTCGTAGAAAGCAAAAGGGCCCGAGCATTGCTGCTCGGGCCCTTTCAGTGAAATGAATCAGTTGGCAGCGATTGCTGATTTCTGACGGCTTGAACGCACCACTGAACCAGCAAGAATGACTGCTGCAACGCCTGCAATTGCTAGGCGCACGCCAGTCTTGTCGGCATTCGTGATGATTGCAGGAAGCACCAACAAAGAAACAAGGTTCATCACCTTGATCAATGGGTTCAGTGCAGGACCTGCAGTGTCCTTGAATGGGTCACCAACAGTGTCGGCAACAACTGCTGCCTTGTATGGGTCTGAACCCTTTCCACCATGGTGTCCGTCTTCGATGTACTTCTTTGCGTTGTCCCAGGCACCACCAGCATTGCTGAGGTAGTTGGCCATGAGCTGACCTGAAAGAATTCCGGCAGCAAGGAATCCACCAAGTGCCTGCCAACCAATTCCGAATCCAACGATGACTGGTGTCAACACTGCGAGCAATGCAGGAGTTGCCAATTCGCGAAGTGATGCTTCGGTGCAGATGTCGATAACTGGGCCGTATTCAGGCTTCTTTGTACCGGCCATGATGCCGCCGTCAGCAAACTGCTTACGAACTTCTTGCACCACAACACCAGCGGTGCGACCAACGGCGCGCACTGCCAATGCTGAGAAGAGGAAGGGTACGGATCCACCGAGAAGAAGTCCGATGAAGATCTTTGGATCTGCAACGTTGATGGCAAGTTCTTTTGCCTTGAAAACGCCATCTGCCAAGTTCTCGGCGCGAATGCCCAACTGTGAACCAGCTGTTTCAATGAACGAAGCGAACAATGCAACAGCAGCAATCACTGCAGAACCAATTGCGAAGCCCTTGGTGACTGCCTTGGTGGTGTTGCCTACTGCGTCGAGGCTCACCATGATGCGCTCTGGCTCACCGTGGAATTCACCCGACATTTCAGCAATACCTGCTGCGTTGTCAGAAACAGGACCGAAGGTGTCTTCGGAAACGATGACGCCTGATGTTGACAACATGCCGATTCCGGTGAGTGCAACAAGGTAGAGCGAGAACGTGAGGTTTCCGCCACCAAGAGCAAGTGCAACTCCGATTGCGATTGCAATTGCAATAACTGCGTACACGCTTGATTCCAAACCAAATGCAGTACCTGACAGCACAGCAGTTGCGGGGCCGGTTTCTGCCGACTGAGCAATTTCTTGTACAGGACGGAAGTGAGTGGATGTGTAGTACTCGGTGAGACGGCTAATCAATTGCGCAAGGATCAAACCAATTGCGATTGCGCCGAACACGCGCCAACCTGCGCCACTCAACAACTTCACGCCGTCGCCTTGAACGCCCTTGTCGTTGCCGATGTACTTGAGTGCAACTGCAAGGGTGCCAGCAAGAGTGATAACACCTGCAACAAGGAAGCCCTTGTTGATGGGCTTCAGTGCATCCATCTCGCCTTCTTTTGCCTTCACAGAAAAGACACCGGCGATAGATGCCATAACACCGATTGCCTGTGCGGCAATCGGGAACACAAGGCCCATAGCTGGGTTCAAGCCGATGGACTTGAAGGCAGCAACGCCAAGAATGATGGAGGCAACGAGTGTTACTTCGTAGCTTTCAAACAAGTCAGCGGCCATACCTGCGCAGTCGCCCACGTTGTCGCCCACGTTGTCGGCGATGGTTGCGGGGTTGCGTGGATCGTCTTCTGGAATTCCAGCTTCCACTTTGCCCACAAGGTCAGCACCTACGTCGGCTGCCTTGGTGAAAATGCCGCCACCCACGCGCAAGAAGAGCGCAAGGAGTGAACCACCGAAACCGAAGCCAACAAGAATGACGCTTGACGTGTTTTGGAAAATCATGATGATGGCGGTTGCACCCATGAGTCCAAGACCCACGGTGAACATGCCTGCAACACCACCGGTGCGGAATGCAACGTCAAGGGCTTTTGGCATGGAGTTGGTGAGAGCAGCAGCAGCGGTGCGGACGTTGCCGCGCGTTGCCAATGTCATACCGATGTAGCCAATGAAGCCGGACGCTGCACAACCAAGCACGAATGCGATGGTGCGCCACAAGCCCGCTTGTGACTGTGACAGCGCGACAGAGTTGTCGCCCTTCAAAATCTCAGTGGAGGTAACGAACACGATGACGACCAAGGGGATCAGGATGAGACCAATGGTCTTGAACTGGCGCTTGAGGTATGCCCAGGCACCTTCCTGAATCGCCACGGCGATCTCTTTCATCTTTGACGTACCTTCATCGGACGCCATTACTGAGCGGACCAAGAAGAACCCAACGGCGATGGCGAGAAGCGCTGCCGCGGCTGCAAGCCACAACACCGTCCATTCGCCACCCTTGAGCACGAACTCCTGGTATCCGCCCTCAGCTGCAAATATTCCTGACACCG
>CAYSPE010000005.1:32152-57601 GCA_964432845.1 uncultured Bifidobacterium sp. | reverse complement strand
AGCGTTACCGCCTTGTTGCAGTGAACGTGAACCCATGGTGCCGCTACCAACCGGGGTGAGGTCGGTGTCGCCCCATACGAGTTCGACTTTGTTGATGGGGATGCCTGTTTGTGCATTGACCAACATTGACCACGATGTGTCATGACCTTGGCCGTGAGGCGAAGTGCCGGTGTACACAATGGCGCGACCATCTTCGGTGATTTCCACCTTTGCTGCTTCACCGTTGCCAACTCCGCCCGTGATTTCCACGTACACACTGACGCCAATTCCGATTTGCTTGGTGTCGCCACTTGCACGGCGTTCGGCCTGCTTCTTGCGCCATCCCGCATAATCGGCAGCAGCAAGAGTTTTGTCGAGCGCCGTTTCGTAATCGCCTACGTCATAGGTTTGGCCAATAACTGTGGTGTGCGGTTCCATGAACTTTGGAATGAGATTGATGCGACGAACTTCGGCGGGATCCATTCCGATTTCAGCTGCGAACATATCCATTGCGCGTTCGATGGCAGCAGTGGCCTCGGGGCGTCCTGCACCTCGGTATGCCACGGTGGGCGTTGCATTGGTCACCACAGAGGTGGTGCGACATTCAATGTTCGGAATGGCATAGACGCCACTGGACATGGGGCGAGTCATGAACGGAGCAAGGATGGTGCCCATGTCAACCCAAGCGCCAGAGTCTTGAATTGCGTGCAATTGGTAGTGGGTCACTTTTCCTTGCTTCGTGCCGCCAATGGTGATGTATTGCAGCTGGGCACGTCCGTGACCCAACGCCACCATTGACTCGCTACGAGTCTCGCGCCACACCACGGGCTTGCCCATGCGCTTTGCAACAACACCCAGAAGTTGTTCTTCTTGGTACGTGCCAATCTTTGCACCGAAGCCGCCACCTACGTCAACTGTCTTGACGTGAACCTGCGAAGGGTCGACACCGTTGGCGGCAGCGATAGGGGCCACTGCGCCTTGTGCGTGCTGTGTAGAAATCCATTCGGTGAGTCGACCATCGGCGCTCCATGCGGCAGCTGCACCGCGCACTTCAAGCGGGCACGGCGCAACTCGTTGATTGAGGAATCGGCCCTTCACCACCACTTCACAATCGGCAAAATACGCATCGCCGGTGTTGTCGGGTATACCCAGCGCGGTGGTATCGAATACAACGTTGCTTCCGCATGCTTCATACAACAACGTGCTGCTGCTCATTGCTTCTTCAAGATCGATGAGCGCAGGAAGTACGTCGTAATCAACGATCACCATTTCTGCTGCATCTTCGCCTTGTTCGCGGGTTTCGCTGACGATGATGGCAACAGGTTCTCCGACGTAACGCACCTTGTCCATTGCAAGAAGCGAGCGAGTTGCTGCTGGGTTGTACGGCGATGGCTTTGCTTCAAGCCCTAAATCTGCACCGGTGAAAAATGCAAGCACGCCAGGCATTTGTAAGGCGTCGCTGCCATCGATGGAGTTGATGCGTCCGTGCGCCACTGTGCTGCGCACATATGTAACGTGCACTGCGCCAGCCAACATTGGCTCGTTGCGCATGTCGTCGACATACACGCCACCTGTGGTGAGAAACTTTGGGTCTTCCTTACGAAGTACGCGAGTTCCGAGAATGCTTCCACCCATGTGATTTCCCCCAAGTCAATTGGTCGACTGTTAGTAGGGAACACTACCCACACGAATACACCTGCCTCGCATGGAGACGGCAATAGGTATTAAGGGGCAAGAGGGGAGAGCGCGCCACCGGCTTTGGCTGCGGATTCTCCCCGTACTTTCAGAATGTCTTTGACCAATGAATATGGCCATTGCGCAGGCAAATCGGTGGGCAATGCTGGCATTTGGACCATCTGCAATCGTTGTTCGCCAGGAAGGACGTATCCCAATTGGGCACGAGCAGCGTTACGGATGCCCTCGGGCGTGGCCAGCTTGTTCACTTCAACTTGCAGTTGTTCGTTGGCATCGGCGAGGGTTTCGAACTCTGCGGTTTTGGCAGCGACCATTGACCGTTGAGCAAAGTAATCGCGCATGGGAAACACGACCAAAGTGAATGCCAATGTGACGCCGAGTCCGGCGACCACCGCATACACCGCATATCGGGCGTTGCTTTGAAGGATGGAACGACGAAGTCCGGCGGCGTACGCAGTGATACGCGACGACAAAGAGTCGCGCTCAGGTGCGCTCTTCTTCGACGTTTTCTTGCGAGGACTCACCCTTCCATTGTGGCGTGGCTACACCTCGTGAGCGTGGCACACGAACGAATGTTCGGCTATCGAAGTGGTGCAAGTGCGGAACGACCGCGGAAGCGAGCCGAGTCGCCCAACATTTCTTCGATGCGCAACAGTTGGTTGTACTTCGCGACTCTGTCGCTGCGTGCAGGTGCGCCAGTTTTGATTTGGCCGCAATTGGTGGCAACAGCAAGGTCGGCGATAGTGGCGTCTTCAGTCTCGCCACTGCGATGGCTCATGACACTTGTGTATGAGTGTCGTGTTGCCAGTTCAACAGTGTCAAGAGTTTCGCTCAGAGTTCCGATTTGGTTCACCTTCACCAACACACTGTTGCCAACGTGGCGCTCGATACCCATTTGCAAACGACGGGCATTCGTAACGAAGAGGTCGTCGCCCACCAATTGAATTTTTGAGCCCAACGCGTTGGTGAGTTGCGCCCATCCGTCCCAGTCGTCTTCTGCCATGCCGTCTTCAATGCTGACGATGGGGTAGCGATCAACAAGCGACGCCCACCATTCCACCATTTGACCAGCGGACAGAACCTTGCCTTCGCCGGCCAAATTGTATGAACCGTTCTTGTACAACTCGCTCATGGCGGGGTCGAGTGCAATGGCAATGTCGGTGCCTGGCGCATAACCGGCCTTTTCAATTGCCTCTACCAAGATGGCAATGGCTTCTTCATTGCTCGCAAGGTTTGGTGCAAAACCACCTTCGTCACCCACTGCAGTGGAAAGACCGCGATCGTGGAGCAACTTCTTGAGTGTGTGGTAGGTCTCGGTACCCCAACGCAATGCTTCGCGGAAGCTTGGTGCTCCGACAGGCATGATCATGAACTCTTGCAAGTCCACGTTGTTGTCGGCGTGTGCGCCACCGTTGATGACGTTCATCATTGGTACAGGAAGAACATGCGCGTGTGGGCCTCCCACAGCGCGATACAACGGGAGTTCAAGCTCTGCTGCGGCTGCATGTGCCACGGCGAGGCTGGCACCCAACATTGCGTTGGCGCCGAGGCGCGACTTGTTCTCTGTTCCGTCAAGATCGATGAGTGCGGCGTCAAGTGCGCGTTGGTTGGTTGCATCCAATCCAGTGATGGTGGAGGCGATGAGAGTGTTGACGTTCTCCACTGCGCGGGTAACGCCTTTGCCAAGGTATCGAGAACCGCCGTCGCGCATCTCTACGGCTTCGTGTTCGCCGGTTGATGCACCAGAAGGAACAATGGCGCGACCAGTGGCGCCACTGTCGAGAACAATCTCTACCTCTACGGTTGGATTCCCGCGGGAGTCCAACACTTCGCGTCCGACAACTTCGACGATTTCACTCATGAAAGGAAACGCTAGTGAGTCGGGTACTGCTTCACCACTTCCCAGAGCGCATCAAGCTCGGCTAAATCCATTGATTTCATGGAGCGGCCCTGTTCTGTGGCGAGTGTCTCCACTGCTTCCACCCTGCGACGGAACTTGTGAATGGCTCCCCGGAGGGCAGATTCGGGGTCTATGTCGAGGTGTCGAGCCACATTCACTACCGCAAACAAGAGGTCGCCAACCTCGGTCATGGTGGCCTCGGGGTCTGCTGCGGACGCTGCCTCGCGAACTTCGTTCAGTTCTTCTGAAATTTTCTCCATCGGCCCATTCGCGTCGGGCCAGTCGAACCCCACTTTTGCTGCGCGTTGTTGCACCTTGGCGGCGAAAGAAAGCGCCGGTGCAGCTTCTACGACACCATCAAAGATGCCCGTGCGATGTGACTTCTCATTTTGCTTGATGGCATCCCAATTTGATTCAACGTCTGCCGATGATGTGACGGTGACATCGCCGAAGACATGCGGGTGTCGTGAGACCAATTTGTCGTGAACGGTACGTGTGATGTCGGCCATGGTGAAGCGGCCCTGCTCTTCTGCGATGGCCGCATGAAATTCCACCTGATACAACAAGTCGCCAAGTTCCTCAATGAGGTCGAGATCAGTTGACGGATCATCGTCGCGAAGTTGAGAAATGGCATCAACCACCTCATACGTTTCCTCAATGAGGTATCGCACGAGCGAGTGGTGCGTTTGTTCCATGTCCCACGGGCATTGATCACGAAGAGTGCGCGCCAACTGGTGAAACTTCACCATCTCCTGTGCAACTGGCGTGCCGAGAGAGGGGATGTAAAGAGAAGTGAGATGGTCGGCTTCTAGCGTGCGATCCATCTCGAACCATGTTGTTCGCACCACTTGTTCGTCAGGGAGGCCGATGTGGTGAAGGAGAACTACTTCTGTGGTTGGGTCGATGTCGTCGATGGACAGCTTGATATCGGAAAGCACCCAGTTGGCATGTGTGTGTGCCACCAACAATGCGCCAGTGTCACCTGCGGCAGCTTCTGCAAATACATGGCCATCGATGAGGCGGATGTGTTGCTCTACGGGGTCAACATTGAGAACGCGCCATACGTCGTCGAGGAAAGAGATTGCCGGGAGAAGTTGAATTTCTACCTGCGTCTGCGCGCGAAGGTGCGCGACGGTTCTCTCGAGAATCAATGGAGACCCGGGCACTGCATACAGCACGGTGTGGTGTTGGTGCGCAGCGTCTAGCAACTCATGTGCGATGGTGGTGTAGACCTCGTCGAAAGACGATGCATTGTTGTACACGTGATCAAACGTGGTTGCGTTTGGTACGAGATGCGCAGAGGGATGTTGTGCTGTGCGGAGGAAACGGTGGGGAGTTGACTCAATTGCCTGCATCGTTTGAGCGGTGATGAGGCTGGCGTCGCCAGGCCCGAGACCAACAACGATGATGCGCGGCATTAGTTCACAGCGGCGACGGCGCTATTCCATACGCCGTACGACGAATTCACCGAGATTTTGGCTGTAGTCATGTAGCCAGCGAGCAAGTTGCTTCCGGCATTCTTGTTGATGGTTTCCAGCAGCGAATCTTTGATGTCGTCGTACTTGTGATTCAAGATGATGTGATAACCGAATTGGCTCTTCACCGGACCGGTGGGTACGCCCATTTTTGCTGCCACGGCGCCGGCCATGAAGTCTTTATCAAAGCTTGTCTGCAATTCAGACAATGCAGAACACTTCGAATCGGCTGATCCCAATGATCCGCCGCTCTTGTCTGCACCAGGCTCGATGGACTTCTTCTTTGCTTCGTCGGCGAAAGAGATTCCCTTGTCAAGGTCTGCAAGAACCGCTTCTGCTTCCTTCTTTGTTTTCACCAAGATATGACTCATGCACAATGCGCCCGAAGATGCTGGTTGTGCCTCGTACAACTTCTTTACGTCGGCGGCCGTTGCTGGCTTCATTGATTGCAATGTGAGGCTGGCCACGTTGAGGTCAACCAGAAGGTCCTGCAAAATCTTTGGCGCCGCAGTGAAGGTGGCATCAGCGTTTGCATCTTTCAAAACCTTTTGGCGGTCGGCCTCGGTGGTCTTCACGCCCTTCTTGGCAATGAAGTCAACGAACGCCTCGTAGCGAACGAGGGTTTTGATGACCACTGCTGCATCTGACGTCTTGATCTTGCCATTGACGGCGGTGAACTGCTTTGCATCAATGAGGCTTTGAGTAACCGCATTGAAGTCGGTCTTTGAATAGCCACGACCATTCACTGTGAACACATCGTTGGCTGAGGTGACGGGGGTGGATGAGCCACCACAGGCCGACATCACCAGGGCGGCGGAAACGGCAAGGGGGGCAAAGCGAAGGAGGAAACGGGGGCTCTTGGTCACACGGAGACCTTAGTCGGCAGGGTCGAATAGTTCCTGCAGCAACTCGGTGAGAGCCAATGTGGGGTTGGCTCCGCGGGCAATGGGCATCGTGATGACCTTGGCCGATTCCTTGTAAACGGCACGTGGGGCAAGGCGACGCAGGGTGAGGGTTTGGCTGGCGCGTAATTCCACCGGAGAGATACGTGCTTCTGAGCCGTTCATCACGATTTCGGTAATACCGATACGAGTGCATTCAACGCGAAGTGCGCCAACGGCAAGTAGTGCCTGTGCGGGCTCAGGCAGTGGCCCAAATCGGTCGCGCCATTCTTTTTCAATGTCTGCCAATTCTTCAGCGGTACGTACTGACGCCAAACGTCGGTACGCCTCAAGACGCAGTTCTTCACTCGGCACATAATCATTTGGAAGATTGGCTGCAACAGTGATGTCGATTTTGATTTCCACCGTGTCGGGCTCGGTGGATTCACCCTTCATCTCTGAAACGGCTTCAGTGACCATTTGGCAATACAAGTCGTATCCCACGGCGGCAATGTGTCCACTTTGTGCTTCGCCCAACAAGTTGCCTGCACCGCGAATTTCAAGATCGCGCATGGCGATCTTGAAACCGCTTCCGAGGTCGGTGGTTTCGCCAATGGTGCGGAGGCGTTCGTATGCATCTTCAGAAAGAACTTTGTCGCGCGGATGGAATAGGTATGCATAGGCGCGATGGCCACTACGTCCCACGCGGCCACGCAACTGGTGCATTTGACCAAGGCCCAAGAGATCGGCTCGTTCCACTACCAATGTGTTCACGGTCGGCATGTCGATGCCGGTCTCAATAATGGTGGTGCACACCAGTACGTCGAAGTTTCCTTCCCAGAAATCAAGCACTACTTGTTCCAACTGGGTTTCATCCATTTGGCCATGGGCAACTGCAATTCGTGCCTCGGGAACCCATTCGCGCAATTCCGCAGCACGTTCTTCGATGGACTGAACGCGGTTGTGCACCCAGAACACCTGCCCTTCGCGAAGCAACTCGCGACGTATTGCTTCAATCGCCACTTGTTCGCTCTGCTCGCCGACGTAAGTGAGGATCGGTTGACGATCTGATGGTGGTGTTTGCAGCAACGACAAATCTCGGATGCCAACCAAACTCATTTCCAGAGTACGAGGAATAGGGGTTGCCGACATTGAGAGAACGTCAACGTTTGTCTTGAGGCGCTTCATCGCTTCTTTGTGTTGCACGCCGAATCGTTGCTCTTCGTCAACCACGAGTAATCCGAGATTCTTGAACTTCACGCTGTCTTGCAGCAAGCGATGGGTGCCGATGACGCAATCAATGTCTCCTGATGCCAAGCCGGCAATAACTTTCTTGGCTTCAGCGTTGGTGAGGAATCGTGAAAGAACTTCGACTTTGATGGGATAACCAGCAAAACGCTCGGCGAATGTGTTGCCGTGTTGTGTTGCAAGGAGAGTGGTGGGTACAAGTACGGCAACTTGCATGCCGTCTTGAATTGCTTTGAACGCGGCACGAATGGCCACCTCTGTTTTGCCGAAGCCAACATCGCCACACAACAATCGATCCATGGGGACGTCGCGTTCCATGTCGGACTTGATGGCCTCAATTGCTTCAAGTTGGTCGGGGGTCTCCACAAATGGAAATGCAGATTCCATCTCGGATTGCCAAGGAGTGTCTTGTGCGAACGCATGACCTTTGGCGTTGACACGCCGCTGATACAAAACAACAAGTTCTTGTGCCACTTCGCGAACCGCAGAACGCACTTTTGATTTGGTGCGAGCGAAATCGCTGCCGCCCATTCGGTGCAGGGTGGGTGTTTCGCCGCCTACGTATTGACGAATGTCGCCGATTTGCTCCGTGGGTATATAGAGCTTGTCGCCGCCCTTATATGCGATGAGCAAATAATCCCGTTCGACGCCGCCGATGGAACGCTTGACCATTCCTTCGTATTTTCCAACGCCGTGATGAACGTGCACCACGTATCCACCTGGTTGCAAATCTTCGAATACGGTGCCCGATGAGCGGCCACGCTTCGTGGCGCCTCGTCGGGTGCGTCGACGACCGCTGAGATCGCTCTCGGCAATGATGCCCACCTTTGAGTTGGGAAGTGACACACCGTGTGTTTGGGGTGCGCACGTGACCCAGCCACCTGGTTTCGCTAATTGTTGTGGATCGGAGGTTGTCTTGAAATCAACTCCATGCGAACGCATGAGCTCGACCAACCGCTCAACGCTCTCCTCGGTGTCTGCTGCAACAACGACGCTCCACTTCTCAGTGAGCATTTCATTGATGCGTCGAATCACCGAAGTGGGATCGTGCACAATTGTTCCCCAGCCAGATGCGGGAACTGCGGGACCATCAACGGAGTCGGCAGTGGAAACTAATGACAGGGTAGGTGTTCGGTTGTCGCTTCCGATGAGTTGATCCATGTCGACGTGTAGACGCGGAAATTGCACATCGGCATCGCGAGCCCACGAGGTGGCAAGTGCGCGAGCGAGGTCGTCTTCCTCAGCCAACAAATCTCGTGCACGGTCGCCCATGCGACGCGGATCAACCATGACAATTAGTGCATCGTCACCCACATGATGAGTCAGTAGTTCATCAGAGGTGGTGAGCCACGGCAACCAACTCTCCATGCCGTCGAAAATTTGCCCTTCGCTGAGTCGTTCCCATTGCTCGCGGCCCCACGGGTCGGTGGAAATGAGAGATGTCGCACGCTCTTGTATGCCGGGTACGTACAGCAATTCGCGCGCTGGGAAGATGTGGGCGCTTGTGACGTCGTTGGTGCTGCGTTGATCGGCAACGGTGTAATGCGTGAGTCGATCTACTTCATCGCCCCACATGTCAACACGAATTGGTTCGTCCATGGTGCTGGGAAATATGTCCACAATCGCACCGCGCCGAGCAAACTCGCCTCTGTGTTCAGCGATGGTTTCCCGCCGGTATCCAAAATGCACCAGTTGTTCACAGAGTTGATCGATGTCAACCACTGTTCCTTTAGCTACGTGAATCGGTTCCAGTGTGGTGGTGCCAGGAGCCAATTTCTGCAACAACGCACGCGTGCCCGCCACAATGACCGAAGGTGCGTTTGGTTGACGCAACCGCCACATCACTCGCATGCGAGCACCCATGGTGTGCACCGCAGGACTCACTCGTTCAAAAGGCAGTGTTTCCCACGCTGGAAATACTTCTACTTCGCCCTCGCCCAAATAAGCGGCAAGGTCATCGGCAATTTGTTGTGCGGCAGTTCCGGTGGGCGTCGCCACCACGATGGGTCGGCGCTTGTTGGCGTGTGTGAGTGCGGCCAACACTGCTGGACGTGCAAGTTCCGGAGTTGCAAGCACTGCATTTCGTTGCCCGGCAATCTGCATGAAGCCTTGCTCGTTGGCAATGTGTTCGGCAATAACGCCCAACCGTGCAAAGGGAAGTGGGTTGTTGCTCACCGGCCGTTGAATTCCTGCATGGCGGTGGCAGGGTCTGTGGCAACGATGCGTTCAATCGCATCAGCGGCAACTTCAATGGCAACATCAAGAATTTTGCGTTCGGCCGCAGGAATGGAAGACAGCACATGGTCTGCGCCGTGGTCTTTTGAGCTCGGTTTGCCAACGCCAATACGTACGCGAACATAATCGTCTGTTTTCAGATGTTGAGATACAGACTTCAAGCCGTTGTGTCCGGCTAGGCCACCACCCACCTTGATACGCACCACGCCAGGTTCTAAATCAAGTTCGTCTTGCACGATGATGATGTTCGATGGGTCAACCACCTTGTAGCGACGAGCAAGTGGGCCTACGGCTTCGCCAGATTCATTCATGTATGTGGTGGGCACCACCAGTACAGCGCCCTTGCCACCCATTCGTACTTCGGCAATTTGCGCGCGATCGCGTCCGACCTTTAGAGAAACGTTGAGACGTTTTGCAAGGAGTTCAATGGCGTCGGTGCCCACGTTGTGTCGAGTGCGGGCATAGCGCTTGCCAGGGTTGCCGAGACCAACGATGAGAATGCGTTGCATGTCTCCCGAACGAGGTTCCGGACGTGAAGCCATGAGTGAAACGACCCTGCGGTCGCGTACTTATTCGGCTGCTGGAGCAGCTGCGTCGCCTTCTGCAGTTGCAGCAGCGTTGGCAGCTTCAGTAGCGGCGCGTGACATAAGAACAGTAACGACTGGCATGTTGGGGTCTCCCAATGCCACGACACCTGCAGGAAGCTTGAGCTCGCCAAGGTGAAGAACTGTTTCTGGTGTGAAGTCGGTGACGTCAACAACGATTTCGTTTGGCACGTTGTTGGGCGTGGTGCGAACTTCAATGCTGTCGACTGCTGGGTCAACAATGCCACCAGCGGAAAGAACACCCTTTGCGGTACCTGCAAGGTGAAGAGGTACGTGCATGGTGATTTCTTCGGAGAGGTCGATTTGTACGAAGTCGATGTGAGCAACGGTGCGACGCACTGGGTGGCGCTGCAATTCCTTCACGATGGCGTTGTACTGCTTGCCGTCAACTGACAACGACAAGATTGTGTTGGCGCCAGCGGGGCCCGACAAAGCAACGCGAAGATCGCGACGTGCTACGGACAAAGAAACGGGCTGCATGCCGTGGCCGTAAAGGACACCAGGAATGCGATCTTGGGCGCGCAGGCGGCGGGAAGCGGCGCTTCCGGTTTCGCGGCCTACTTCTGCGGAGAGAGTTGCTGTATTCGACACAATTGGCGAGTCTATGAGCGTTTAGCCCAACTGCCACCCTGAGACCCCGCTCTGCAGGGGGTTTCTGGGCTTTTCAGGACTGATTTTCGCCGTCGAACAGGTCGGAAACGGAGGTTTCGTCGAACACTGCCGCCAGGGCATCGGCGATGATTTTGGCCACCGACAGCACCTCGACCTTGTCAAACATCTTGTTGGCAGGCAGGGGAAGGGTGTTGGTGAGCACCACGCGGGAGATGGACGAGTTCGACAAGCGCTCAACGGCAGGGTCGCTGAGAACGCCGTGTGTGGCCATGGCCCACACTTCCTTCGCGCCACGTTCGAGCAACAGCTCGGCTGCCGACACGATGGTGCCGCCCGTGTCGATCATGTCGTCAGTGAGAATGCACAAACGTCCGTCGACATCGCCGATGACTTCCTTGGCGATGGCAACGTTGGTGGTGCCCTTCGGGCGACGCTTGTTGATGAATGCAACATCAGCGTTCTTATCGCTGAGGTGCTGAGCGAAACGTTCAGCAACTTTTACTCGTCCGGCATCGGGAGACACGATCACCAAATCTTGGTCGGCGTTCTTGCGCACATAGTCTTCGAGTACTGGCATCGCAGTGAGGTGGTCAACGGGCCCGCCAAAGAAGCCTTGAATTTGGCCACTGTGCAAGTCGATGGAGACCATACGTGAAGCGCCGGCTGCCTTGAACATGTCGGCAACAAGGCGCGCAGTGATTGGCTCGCGACCTTCGGCCTTACGGTCTTGGCGTGCGTATCCGTAGAACGGGCATACAGCGGTGATGCGCTTTGCAGATGCGCGTTGCGCGGCATCGATCATGATGAGTTGTTCCATGATGGAATCGTTGATGGATCCTGCATCGGTGCCAAAGTGCGTTTGCATGATGAACACATCGCCACCACGAATGCTGTCGGCAAAACGAGGACGAATTTCTCCGTTGGCGAACTGCACCACGTTGGCGTCGCCCAGAGTGATGCCGAGATGGTCGGCCACTTCTTGGGCCAATGCCGGATGCGTGCGTCCGGTGAAGAGCGACAAGCGCTTAGTAGTGACCTTCTCCATCGAACGATTGCTCATGGAAGGCAAGTGTAGAACGCGCAGGCTGTGGGGCTAAATGCGGGCGATTGGTTCCGGGAAGAGGACTCGAACGTCAGGTATTGCCCTGCACATTGGTTCCGGGAAGAGGACTCGAACCCCTATTCGCTGCACCAAAAACAGCTGTCCTGCCAATTGAACGATCCCGGAATGTTCCTATAAAGGTATCGGATTTTCCGTTTTCCCCATTGTCCCGATAGGTTTGTCAGCCTTATGGGTTCGTTGATTAAGAAGCGCCGCAAGCGCATGCGTAAGAAGAAGCACAAGAAGATGCTGCGTCGTACGCGTCACCAGCGTCGTAAATAGTTCATTTCTCGGTCAACCGAGTTACAAAACGCGTCCCGCATCGGGGCGCGTTTTTGTGTGTACAAAAGCACATTCAGTCAATGAATCTGCGGGTATTTCTGCATGTCCGTGTACAAACCATGTAGCGCCCGAGCCCGCAAGGCGAGGTCGTTGGCCGATGGCTTGCTCAATGCGGTCGCGCCACATTGCAAGTTCCGGCACTGCGGCGAGGGCGGCTGGTTCAAGGTCGTTGTCGAAGTCGCTTTCGGGACCACCTAACTGATCCCACATGCGGTACACGGCGGGCGTGGAAACATGCACGGGCGGGATAATGAGGGTGATGTCGCGAGGCACGAATTCGAGCGAATGCACGATTTCGCCTATCCCACCCACCTGGGCGCGTCCGCCCACCATGCAAAACGGAATGTCGGCCCCAAGTGCGGACGCTGCGTTCAGGTCGGTGAAGTTGGCCCATCGCAAAATCGCGGCTGCATTCGTAGAGCCACCACCAAGACCACCTCCGTGTGGAATGTTCTTGACGATATGAACATGTGCTGTGCGCTGTGCGAGAACGAGTGCTTTGTGCACAAGGTTTGTTTCATCGGTGGGTACGCCGTGAGCGAATGGGCCCTCTACAGAAATGCGTATGTCTTGTGATTCGGTAATGGTGATGGTGTCACATAATTCCAACGACACCATTTGTGCATCAATGAGGTGATAACCGTCGTCTCGCACACCAGCCACTGCCAACGTGAGTGTGAGTTTTGCTGGCGATTCAACCGTGGTGCTCATACTCATCACCCTTCGACAACATGCAATAAGCGAAGCCAGTCGTGGATAGACAGTTCTTCAGCGCGTGCAGTAGGAGCGATGTTTGCAGCCTCGAATTGTTCGGGCGTAACTGCTCCGGCCAAGGAGCCACGCAACATTTTGCGGCGCTTTGCGAATCCCATACGCACCAATGAGAACAACTTCTTCGTGTCGACAGTGGTGTCGAGCACGGATTCATGGCGAACTATTTCCACCAATGCAGACTCAACGTTGGGTCGTGGCAAGAACACAGAGGCTGGCACCAATCCAACGATGCGCGCAGTGCCGTAGAACGCCACCTTCACCGACAACGCACCAAATGCTTCGGTGGATGGTGTGGCACAGAAACGCTCTGCTACTTCTTTTTGCACCATGACCAACATGCGCTTTACCTGAGGCACGAAATCGAGCACGTCGGCTACCAACGGTGTTGCCACGTTGTATGGCAAGTTGGCCACCAACGCCCAATCGGTGTGGCCGCCCAACAACGCATTCCAATCGAGTTTCATTGCATCTGCATGAACCACGGTGACATTGGGTAAATCATCAACATTTTCGTGCAGCAATGGAATGAGTTGGTCATCAACTTCAACTGCTGTGACAGAACTAGCGGTTTCAGCCAATGCAAGTGTGAGAGATCCGAGCCCCGCGCCAATTTCCAACACGCGACCGTGTCCATCGATGTCTGCAAGGCGTGCAATACGGCGCACCGTGTTTGCATCGACCACGAAGTTCTGCCCCAGCGCGCGTTTTGCACGTAAGCCGGCGCCGTCTAATTGGCGCGATGCATCGGCTCGAGAAAGTGTCACCAGGTCAACTCAACGGGAATAGGGGCGTCGGCGAGTTCAGCAATTGCTTCGAACACCGGCGCATTCAAGATGATGTCAAATGTTGCACTCACGCCACCGATGTTGATGTTGGTACATGTTGATTTGCGTCCGTTGTTGAGATTACGAACGGTGATAGTGGCACCAATGGGTATGCGATTGGTGGAACATCCGGTTTTCACAGAATCGGGAAATCGTTTGAAAGACGCAGTGCCACGAATGAGTTGGCCGTTATTGTCGGCCGGATAGGCGATAGCTCCCTGCCCGTTCGGGTCTGCACTCACGGGTCCGTCGAGATTGGCAGGAGCATCAGCATCAGAGTCGGTGGCCAGACCGAGATCAAGCGTGGTGGTGGTTGTTTTCTGTGGGGTCTCAGTGGCGTCATTTGGAGACTTGCCCGATGCCATCACGGCAGTGAACACCAAAATGATGGTGGCAACGATTGCCACGGTCACGCGGTTGCGGTCGATACGAGTGAGATCCATGTATCTACGAATGTATGCGAGGAAACGCTCGCAAGGCGTTCGCTGATGTAACGGCTGCGAAATCTATGACGTCATGACCGCGAAGGTCGGCAATGGCGGTGCCCACGATGCCGACGTGAGCTGGCTCATTGGGGCGTCCACGATGAGGAACTGGCGCCAAGAACGGACTATCTGTTTCGAGCAGTAGTCGATCGGATGGACACATCTTTGCTGCCTCGCGCAATTCTGATGCGTTCTTGAAGGTGACGATGCCGCTGAACGACAAATACGCACCACGATTCAGGCATTCGCGCGCCTCATTGGGTCCGCCACTGAAGCAATGAATGATGGTGTTTTCAGGCATACCTTCTGCATCAAGAACATTGAAAGTGTCTTCCCATGCATCTCGGGTGTGAATGACCAAGGTGAGGTTGTGTTGTTTTGCCAAGGCGATTTGTTGCGCGAATGCTGGTATCTGAATATCTCTAGGTGAGTTTTCGTAGAAGTAATCAAGTCCGCATTCACCGATGCCCACAACCCGGGGAGATGTTGCCAAATGTGCGATGGAATCTACGCCTTTCGTTGCATCGTGCGGGTGTAGGCCAACTGTCGCCCACACGTCGTTATGTTTGGCGGCGATGTCGATTGCTTGGGTGCTGGTGGTGACATCGGTGCCGATTACTACGAACCGTTGCACGCCGGCTTCCCGAGCACGTTGCAACAATTCATCGCTACCGGTTTCCACCATTTGTTCTTGAGTGTGGCAATGCGTGTCAGTCCACTGTGCAACGGCGCTCATGGTGTTCCTTAGGCGAGGGTACGGCGAGGAAAGAGTGGGTCGCCTTTTTCTACAGGCACGCCCACGGGATATTGACCCCATTGCACATCGGCCGGAATGCGGCATGACTCGATGTCGGTGGTCATTCCGATGCGGCGCCATATTTCGCGGGCCGTGTCCGGAATTGCGGGGAATGCAAGCAGTGTGACGATGCGCAACGCTTCGAGAGCATCGCCCATGACCCTGTCGACCAGTGGTCCGGCTTCTGCTTTCCACGGTTCGTTGTTCTCAAGGTGCGCATTTGTCGCACGAATGAGTCCCCAGGTTGCCTCAAGTGCACGGCTTGGTTGTACCTGCTCCCACTGTGCGATTGTTTCGGCTACTGCTGTACGAGCGTGCTCAGCCAACGGACTGTTGGGGTCACTTGCCGTGCCGAGACCATTGCACTTTTTGCCCACCACGGTGGCTACACGTGCCGCAAGATTGCCCAGGTTGTTAGCAAGGTCGGAGTTGTATCGCGAGACCAAACCCTCATACGTGAAGTCTCCGTCGTTGCCATATGTGGTGTCGGACAACACGTAGTAACGGAAACCATCGACTCCGAATTCATCGACCAAATCAAGTGGGTTCACAACGTTGCCCGATGTTTTCGACATTTTTTCGCCGCCAACGAGCAGCCATCCGCCCACGGCCCAACCGCGAGGAGGTTCAATGCCTGCTGACATGAGCATCGCGGGCCAATACACGTTGTGGAATCGAATGATGTCTTTGCCAATGAGGTGATGATTCACCGGCCACCACTCGTTGAACTTTGCATCGTCACTTCCGTAACCGATGGCAGTGATGTAGTTGGCAAGTGCGTCGAACCACACATATGCAACGTGTGATTCGTCGAAGGGAAGTGGAATACCCCATGTGAGCGTCTTGCGACTGACGGAGAAATCTTGCAAGCCTTGCTTGATGAATCCGAGAACTTCGTTCACTCGGTGATCGGGAACTACTGCGCCAGGATGCGATGAGTACCAATCGATGAGGCGTTGTTCAAATCGAGAGAGGCGAAAGAAGTAGTTCTCCTCTTCAACATGTTCAACGGGTCGCTTGTGAATGGGGCAGTTGCCGTTGTCGAGTTCATCTTCAGTGAAGTACGCCTCGCAGGGCACGCAATACAGACCGCTGTAGGTATCAAGTTCGATATCGCCGGCATCGAAGCAAGCTTGCAAGAGTTTCTGTACGCCCACGCGGTGACGAGGTTCGGTTGTGCGAATGAAATCGTTGTTGGAGATGTTGAGTCGTTCCCATGCCTTTTGAAAAAGGGGAGCGATGGAATCGGTGAAAGCTTGAGGTGTAGTGCCGGCTGCATCGGCCGCCTGCTGAATTTTGAGACCGTGTTCGTCTGTTCCGGTGAGGAAGTACACGTCGTCGCCAAGCAAGCGGTGCCAACGGGCAAGTGCGTCGCCGACGATGGTGGTGTATGCATGTCCCAAGTGTGGTTGTGCATTCACGTAATAGATCGGCGTTGTTAAGTAGTACTTGCCCACCCACACAGGCTACGCCCTTACACCGCAAGGCATCGGTTCGTTTTTGAAGCGTCAACTTTTCTACGCTTGAAAAATGCCTTTTGAGTTCGATCTCGCCACCACCCCCATCGCGAAAGGCAATGGTCTCTACGACACGCCTATTCAGGAACGTTGGAATATTGGCCCTGGTATCGCCAATGGCGGCTACTTGATTGCACTTGCAGCCAATGCCATGCGCGCCGAAAGTGGTCGCGCGCATCCGGTCACCATCACAGCTCATTACTTGTCTCCCGGCGTAGAAGGCCCCGCGCAGACACACACTGAAATTGTGAAGGCCGGACGTCAGCTCACCACCATGACTGGCTCGCTAACGCGTGATGGCAAAGAGGTCATTCGCGTACTCGGAACGTTTGGAGACATTGACGCTGACAAGGGATTGCAATTTGATGATCTGCAACCACCTGTGTTGCCCGCATTCGCTGATTGTGAAAAGCGAGTTCCCAACCCTGACATGGCGCCGAGTTTGCAGAGTCGACTTGATTGTCGTTTTCATCCCGATGACATGGGATGGGTGCAAGGGAATCCTTCGGGAAATGCTTCGTACCGCGGTTACTTCTCTTTCGCCGACGGCCGAGAAGTGGACACTCTCGCATTGCTGCTAGCAACAGATGCATTTCCGCCCGTGTTATTCAACAAGTACGGGCTCATTGGTTGGGCGCCCACTATTGAACTCACGGTGCACATTCGTGCCATCCCTGCACCTGGTCCCATCACGGTGAACTTCTACAGCAATGTGATTCAGGGTGGATTCTTTGAGGAAAATGGTGAATTGTGGGATTCCACTGGTCGACTGGTGGCGATGAGCCGTCAGTTAGCGCTTGCGCCCTTGCCGCAGTCCTAACGAATACGTCAACAACATGCCGCACACCGCCACGGTGATGGTGGTGGACCTTCGAATCAACATTTTTGATCGTTGTGCAAACACCACAACGGGCCATCCCTTTTGACGAGACAATGCGGTGAGTTCGGCATCGGGATTCACTGCAACTGCGTTACCCACAATGTTCATCATGGGTAGGTCGCTCATGGAGTCTGAGTACGACCATGAGTTCGCAAGGTCGATTCCTCGTTGGATGGCCAAAGTGGAAATGGCTTCGGCCTTTCCTTCGCCATAACAAAATGGTCCGGACAACTTGCCCGTGTACACGCCGTTTTCCACTTCACCCACGGTGCCGATGCCGCCGGTCATTCCCAATGCATGTGCAAGTGGTTCGACAATTTCAATGGGTGACGCGGACACAATCCAGGTTTCACGGCCGGCTGCATGGTGTTGATCGAGCAATGCCCGTGCTTCTGGCCGAATGAGCCCAAGAAGTTCGGGAAGCACCATTTCGTTCAATCCCACTAAATCTGATTGACGCAACCCACCTGCCGCGGCAAGTATTCGCTCGCGTACTTCATTGCTGGAATTATCGGTGGAACCAAAAAAGCGAAATTTGAAAGCCTTTGTTGCGTCAACCACGAAATCTTGAAGGCGGATAAGACCCGCATCGCGAGCAGCACGAGCAAATACAAATGCCGATGATCCGGCAATAAGAGTGCGGTCGAGGTCGAAGAAGGCTGCGGTTGTTTTGTTGGTCATGATTCCACCGCCAATGCATACACCCGCTTGCGTGAAACACCGAGGGCGGTGGTGACTTCGTCGACAGCATCGCGTTTTGACAATCCGGTCGCGATGCGACCTTGCAGTTCTTCGCGAATGATGTCATCGGTGATTTCAATGACCTCAGTTTCGAATGGTGCAATCACGATGGCGTACTCACCACGGGGCTCAACCGATTGCGCGTGGCGCACCGCCTCTGTCAACGAGCCTCGCCATAGCTCTTCATGCAATTTGGTGAGTTCTCGTGCCAGCACAATGCGTCGCTCGCCACCACATGATTCGGCTAAATCACTCAATGTTCGCTCGAGTCGATGCGGCGCTTCGTACAACACAACCGTGCGCCGCTCGCGCGAGACTTCCGTGAGTCGTTCGCGGCGCTCGGAGCCTGATCGAGGCAAGAAACCATCGAAGGCGATACGCGAGGTGGGGAGCCCGCTCAGTGTTGCGGCCATCACAAAAGCTGCTGGTCCTGGAGTGGCATGCACTGGGTAGCCCGCAGTGATTGCTGCGCGCACGATGCGTTCACCAGGGTCGCTAATGGCAGGTGTTCCAGCGTCAGAAATAAACGCAACAACGGATCCGCCGCCGAGAAGCCCAAGCACTTGCTCGATGGCATCGTGCTCGGTGTGTTCATTGGCGACAATGAGCCGGTCGGGTGACGCACCGATGCGTTTTAACAACGAACCGCTATGGCGAGTGTCTTCGCAACAAATAACCGATGCTGCCCGCAATACGGCCGAGGCACGAGGTGAAAGATCTTCGAGATTGCCAATAGGGGTAGCCACCAGCCACAGGCCCGCATGAATGATGGAGGAGGTGTCATTGTTCGACATTTCGCACCTCCACCGTGTCGCCGATACCAATGTTCCATCGTGTGACAGAACCAGACGCAGCCTCTATAACAGTGACCGCATAGCGAGTGTACGGCCCAATACGACGTGGCTTCATGGAGTCGATATCGATGACCACGTTGCCCGCATTGAGATACACGACATCAATGGTGGTTTTCATGCCGAAGGTGTGCACCCAATTACATGGAGTGATGACCAATGGTTGGTCAAGGTTTTCAATACCAATGAGCCCGTGGCGACGTGCTGCACGGGTGAGAGTGCGTTGAGCAGCTGCGAGAACTCGTCCTTCGCTCACCAACCAGACTGGTGCCACACCGTTCATACTTGAAATCTAGGGTGCAACACTGACGATTCGTCGTTCAGCACGTTCATAAACCAGAACAATTCTTGTCCCGCACGTGACGGTATTGGTGGGTGGTCCGTAGTTCTTCACTATGAGATCTTTCGATAACACGAATTGCGGCGCTGCTGTAGAGGAGACGATGGCAAAGTCATATGACGAGTGGTAGTAGTCGTCAGTGGTGATCCACTTCATTGGTGTGAGGTTGTCCCAATACTGGGCAACGGTCAAGCTGCGTCGACTGAATGCCTGAACATATTTTGCATCCCAATAGTTGGCAATGCCGTGCAACTCGACCCCCTGTGGCAATGCGTTGTCGATACAGGCAAGCTCTTGCGGATAGTACGAACGATCAATCCCGTGCGTATCTATGTACTTGGACGTATTGAGACAAAGGATGAGCGCGGTGACGCCGGCCACCAGTACGGGCACTTTTTCGCGTAACAAGTTGGTGTTGAAAATAACAAGTCCGCCAATGATGACGGGCCACGTGAATACCGGAATGAAATAGCGGATTGTCATCTCGTTCGTGGTGGCCAGTACGAGACCTGTACATGTACTTATGACGGAAGCACAACCAAATAATGCGAGCAATGCAATGGGTTGAGTGCGGCGAACGCGTTGTGCGACACGTGCGCCGTAAAACACACCACAGAGTGCGCACAAAACCAGTGCCACCCCGATTGGTTCGTGGTTGTTCAAGAATGTGCCAATGGTGGCGCGAACCGCATGTGCATTGTCGCGAAATTTCTGGACAGATAATTCGACGGGATATCGCGTGTGGTGCGAGATGAACGGCCCGTATGCGAATGACCCAAGCATGGACGATGCGGCGATAACCGCTGCGTTGGTGAGACGGTGAACGCGATGTTCGGCGTCGAATGCTCCAACGAACAGCAATACCAGCGCAAACGGAACAGCAGTTTGAATAACAAAGATGTTGTCGCTGAGGGCTGTGAGAAAACTCAACGCGCCAAGCGATACCCACGTACGACGCGGATGGTTTGTTCCCACACACAACGCAGCCATCAGCACTGACACAAGGAAGGCCCCGTAGTGAAACCCAGCGGTCATTAATTGGTTGTACGGGCCACCGCGCAGCAATGCCATCCATGTGAGATTGCCCGTGATGGCAACCGCAATGGCTAAGGGGTGGTTTCGCTTGATGCGAACTGCCAGCCACCACATGGCTGCAAAAATCAACAGAATCTGAATAGCGGCGAATACTGCGAGTTGTACATACGTATTCGTGGTGAACAGATGGATGACCACATGAATTAACGCATCAGGAAAGAGATACGGGGCAGGGGACAGATACCACTGCGATAGAGAGCCGTGATGCGACATCACATTGTCCATCACCGTGGGAATATTTAACGCGTCGGTATCCAGCATGAGCGCACGAATGTTTGCGCCCGCCAAGAACTGCAGAACTCCACAGACAATAAAGATTGCGAGAAACACAAAGCTCGTTGCGTGTGCGATTCTCTTCATGGCGCAGAGATCAGAGCGCTTCGTTTACACGTTGAAGCGAAACTCGGTGACGTCACCGTCGACGAATTCGTACTCTTTGCCTTCTAGGCGAAGTTTGCCTGCGTCGCGTGCTGCGCTCCACGAGCCAAGCGCCACCAACTCATCCCAGTGAATAACTTCGGCGCGGATGAATCCTCGCTGAATGTCGGAGTGAATTTTTCCGGCACACACAGGGGCCTTATCGCCCGCGTGGAATGTCCAAGCGCGGGTCTCTTTTTCACCAGTGGTGAAGTAGGTGCGCAGTCCGAGAAGGTGATATGCGCTGCGCACCATTTTGGTGAGAGCGCCCTCTCCCAAGCCCAGCGCTTCCAACATTTCTTCGCGGTCTGCCTGATCAAGTTGCACTGCTTCGGCTTCAATTTGCACGCTCATGCCCAACACTTCAATGTCGTTTTCTTGCACCGATCCTGGTGGGCACAATTCGGAACGAACGCGCTCTTCCATGGCCGGAATGGTGTCGAGTTCGTTTTCGCCCACATTGACCACGGCCAACACGCGACGGTTAGTGAGCAAGAAATGTGGTGCAAGTCCTTCGCGTTCGTCGGCGGTGAGGCCTGCGCGATACAGCGGCATTCCTTCTGACAACACGTCGTATGCGCGTTGCAACAACGCGACCTCTTCTTGGTTGCCCTTGTCGACGCGCGCAGTTTTCTTTACGCGAGCCAACCGGGTTTCCACTGTTTCAAGATCGGCCAATGCCAACTCAAGTTCCACCACGCGCAGGTGATCAAGTGGGTCGTCGGGGCCGGGCACATCGTCGTCTTTGAATGCGCGCAACACATAAACAATGGCGTCAACCTCGCGGATGTTGGCCAAGAACTTGTTGCCCAAGCCTTCGCCCTTGCTGGCGCCTTCCACAAGGCCGCCAATATCGACCACCTCAACTGCGGCATGCACGATGCTCTTGGTCTTCGACATTTCCGATAGAGCCAACAATCGAGGGTCGGGCACTTTGGCTCGTCCAATGTTGGGGTCCTTTGTGGCAAAGGCGTAGGGGGCAGCCAACGCTCCGCCGCCGGTAAGGGCGTTGAAGAGCGAGGACTTGCCTGCATTAGGGAGACCGACGAGACCAAAACGTTCCATGAGGGGACTCAGGCTATCTGTCCCATATATAAGGGGTCCGAATGCCGTTTAGCCCGTGTGGGTTCTGGCAGGGGAATTGTTACTATGGCGGTAGTGCAAATAGCCCCGCCACCCGTAGGGCCCCGTACGCAAAGGATTCCCCGTGACTTCGTTTGACCTCGACCTCAGTAAGTACAGCCTCGGCTGGAGCGATGAAGTGGAATATGCCTTCGCCCCTGAGAAGGGTCTCAACGACCGCGTTGTTGAGCAAATCTCATGGTGGAAAGGCGAACCGAAGTGGATGACCGAGTACCGCCTGCGCAGCCTTGGCGTCTTTGACCGCAAGCCAATGGCGCCATGGTTCGCCAACAACATGCCTGATCTCGACTTCCAGGACATCTACTACTACTTGAAGCCAGCAACGGCGCAGGTAGATGAATGGGACGAATTGCCTGAGCAGATGAAGCTCACCTACGAAAAGCTGGGCATTCCCGAAGCAGAGCGCAAGTATCTCGCTGGCGTCACCGCTCAATATGAATCAGAGGTGGTGTTCCACCGCAACCGCGAAGACTTGGAAGCACAAGGCATTTTGTTCTGCGACATGGACACCGCACTGCGTGAATACCCCGATCTTGTAAAGCAGTACTTCGGCAGTGTTATTCCACCTGCTGACAACAAGTTCTCCGCACTCAACACCGCAGTGTGGTCGGGTGGCTCTTTCATTTACGTTCCACCCGGAGTGGAATGCGAAATGCCATTGCAGGCGTACTTCCGCATCAACTCGGAAAATGCAGGACAGTTCGAGCGCACGCTCATCATCGCCGACGAAGGTTCGAAGGTGCACTACATCGAAGGTTGCTCTGCTCCCGTGTACACCAGCGATTCATTGCACTCGGCAGTGGTGGAAATTGTTGTGAAGCCATCTGCTCGCGTCACATACACCACCATTCAGAACTGGTCACCCAACGTGTACAACCTGGTCACCAAGCGCGCACGCGTTGAGGCAGAAGGTCACATGGAATGGATCGACGGCAACATCGGTTCAAAGCTCACCATGAAGTACCCATCGGTGTACTTGGTGGGCCCGAAGGCAACGGGTGAAGTTCTGTCTGTTGCATACGCCGGAGCCGGTCAGCATCAAGACGCTGGCGCAAAGATGGTGCATGCAGCTCCTGAAACAACCTCGAAGATTGTGTCGAAGTCAATTTCAAAAGATGGTGGCATCACCACCTACCGCGGATTGGTGCGCGTCGATGAAGGTGCGTATGGCTGCAAGAGCCACGTGCAGTGTGACGCGCTCATTCTTGACGGTGACAGTGAAAGCCGCACCTTGCCATACATGGAAGTGGGCGAGAAAGACGCTGAAATCGGCCACGAAGCAACTGTTTCAAAGATTGCCGACGAGCAATTGTTCTACCTCATGAGTCGCGGCCTCACGCAAGAAGCTGCAATGAGCATGGTGGTGAACGGATTCATTGAGCCTGTCACCCGCACGTTGCCCATGGAATACGCCGTGGAATGGAGTCGCCTCATCGAATTGCAGATGGAGGGTTCGGTCGGCTGAATGCAGTCGCCGAAGTCTTCGTCATGCCGATGCGCGTTGAGTGCAAGCACTACGAAACTCGTACGTATGCCAATGGCGATGCCGTGCGACGTTGTGGGCTCGATCTTGCACCAGAAGCACCATGGCGCTGTCCGGATGAATGCAGCAAGTACGAACGCCGATTGGCAGATGCAGGTTGGGTGCATGGCACAGCAGTTGCTCCGCCAACACCCGCCGAAGTTCCCGGACTCGACGATGGCAGCGCGGCAGCAGTTCTTGATGAGGCCGCATCCATTATCAACTCCGTCACCGCTTCGGTGGTGCAGCAAATTGAAACAGAAAACACCAAGCGCCGTTGGTGGCGCCGCAAGAAATAACAAAGATCTATGACAACCACCCCCACACTTCCCAGTACCGAAGAAGAAATTTGGCGCTACAGCCGCATAGGCGAACTGAATTTGTCCGAGTTTTCATTAGGCGCTGCACGCACTGAAACTGTTGGCGTCGATCAATGGCGCGCATCGCAGTCACTTGCGGGCATCGCGATGGCTTTGCCAGCTGATGTGTTTGCTGAACTCAACGCAACGCACGGTTCTGAAATCGCATTGTCCATTCCCAAGGGAGTTGTTGCTGATTCAGTGGTTGAAGTGGTGCACCACATCGACGCAGACGGCATCGTGGCCTATCCGCGTCTGGTGATTGACGCTGCGGAGAACAGTGAAATCACTGTGGTTGAGCGTTTCGTGTCGAACGATTCGGTTCGGTCACTTGTCGTTCCTGTTCTTGAAGTGCGTGCCGCAAAGTCGGCCCGCGTGAACTACGTAGCAATCAACCAATTGGGCGCAAAGACCTGGCAGATCGGCCACCAACAAAGCGTGGGTCATCGCGATTCCACCACGCGCCTCAACACCATTGCACTCGGTGGCGATTATGCACGAGTTCGTGCCGAGGCTCGCTTAGTAGAGCAAGGTGCAACTGCACAGCAGTTGGCTCTCTACTTCGCATCACAAACGCAGATGCACGATTTCCGCACTCTGCAGATTCATGAAGCACCACGCACGTACAGCGACCTGTTGTTCAAGGGCGCCGTTGGTGGTTCCGCACGCAGTGTGTACACCGGTCTCATCAAGATTGGTAAGAACGCAGCACACGCCGAGGCTTTCCAAACCAACCGCAATCTCACGCTCGGTGAGGGTGCATGGGCCGAGTCGGTGCCCAACCTGGAAATTGAGACCAATGAAGTGAAGTGCAGCCACGCCAGCACCGTTGGTTCCATCGACGAAGAGCAGCGTTTCTATTTGGAGAGCCGTGGCATCGCCCCCGATGTTGCAGAGCGTCTCATTGTTTTTGGATTCTTCAATGACGTGCTCGATCGTCTGCCCAAGGGCATCGACACAGCGCCATTGCGCGCAGCTGTAGCCGCGAAACTTGATGCGGAGGGCGTGAAATGAGCATCGTCTGCACGTTCGATGAACTCACCTCGGGTAAGGCGCAGAAGTTCACCGTCGACGGCACTCCGGTAGCTGTTGTACGCGTGGAGGACAAGGTGTACGCCATTGCTGATACTTGTAGCCATGCAAACATTTCGCTCAGCGAAGGCTTGGTGTGGTGCGACTCATTGCAAATTGAGTGCCACAAGCACGGCAGCGCGTTCAGTTTGGTGACGGGCAAGCCCGACACATTGCCTGCTACACAACCAGTAGAAGTCTTCAATGCATCAGTCGTGAACGGCGACGTGGTGATCACTCGTGGAGGTGCACAATGAGCACGCTTGAAATCAAAGGCCTCTGTGCATCGGTGGGCGACAAAGAAATTCTGAAGGGCATCGACCTCGTCATCAACAGTGGTGAAGTGCACGCCATCATGGGTCCAAACGGTGCCGGCAAGTCAACACTGTCCGCTGTCATTATGGGCAAGCCCGGATACACCGTGACCGCCGGATCCATCACGCTCGATGGCGTCGACATGCTCGCATTGCCCACATGGCAACGTGCCACCGCCGGCCTTCACTTGGTGATGCAGTACCCCACGGAAGTTCCCGGCGTGCATGTGGATGAGATGCTCACCG
>CAYSPE010000005.1:26835-32052 GCA_964432845.1 uncultured Bifidobacterium sp. | reverse complement strand
GTGATGCAGTACCCCACGGAAGTTCCCGGCGTGCATGTGGATGAGATGCTCACCGAAGCTCTCAAGTCACGCAAGCGCGATGCGGCAAGTCTTACTGCAACTATCGCGAAAGAAGCGGGGCGCATCAACTTCGACGCCGATCTTGTTTCGCGAGCACTCAACGTAGATCTCTCTGGTGGCGAGAAGAAGCGTAACGAAACATTGCAACTCGGTGTTCTTGAACCAAAGATCGCCATTCTCGACGAACTTGACTCAGGTCTCGACATTGACGCACTGCGTGACTGCGCTCGCCGCGTAGAGGCTGCAACACATGAGACAAACCTTGGCGTTCTTGCCATCACTCACTATGTGCGTTTGCTGGAAGAACTAAAGCCCGACGTGATTCACATCTTGTCCGCCGGCCGCATCGTGAAGACCGGAACGCCTGAATTGGCCGACATTCTCGAACGCGACGGTTACGCCGCTTTCGTCTGACGGTAGTCTCTGCTCCCTGGTCTAAGGTTCGCCTTGAACTGGGGGGTTCACATGTCGCACCACGTAACGCCTGTCTATTTTGCAAAGCCGGGCAAGTTCCCGGGTTGGTGGGTAGTAACTGGCTGCTTCTTCGTTCTCTTCTTCGGCTCATCGCTGGGCTTCTATGGAATGGGCGTATATCTCAATGCGTTCTCCAAGGAATTCGGCTGGAAGGTTTCTTCTCTCTCCATTGCCACCACGTTCTTCTTTCTCATCGGTGGTTTGTGGAACATGGTGGTGGCCCGCGTGATGGCCAAATACGACGTGCGCTATCTCATCTATGCAGGCGCAGTGGTGGGTGCGGGCTCGCTGTACATGCTCGGTCACGTCACGCAGAAGTGGCATCTGTTCGCGGTGTACGCCGTGTTCGCCATTGCATGGTCTTCCAGCGGGCTCACGGCGGCAACCACCGTTGTTACACGCTGGTTCCACGTAGGCCGAGCGTCAGCAATTGCCGCAGCATCATCGGGCCTTTCCGTGGGAGGCATCGTTCTCACCCCGTTCGTCAAGAAACTCATCGACGCACATCACATGAGTGGTGCCTCAAAATGGCTTGCGCTTGTCTGGCTGATTGGCATGGTGACTCCCGCATTCCTTTTCATTCGCCCCGACCCCCACGCACTCAATTGGATGCCAGACGGTGAACCAAAGCCCGAGAACCACGTGGTGGATCTGCCCGGAACTCCCATGGCTGTTGCCATCAAGACGAAGTTCTTCTGGGTGGTCACCGGCGGTTACGTATTGGTGATGGGCGCACAAGTGGGTGCCATTCAACAGATCGTGAAGTTGGTGGAGGAACGCACCACGGCGGGCACTGCCGCACTTGCCACGTCGGTGCTTTCTGGCGCCAGCGTTGTCTTTCGTCTCATCGGCGGGCGAATCATTCCGAAATTTCCGTTGGCAAAGTTCATGGTGTTCATTGCAGCCTTGCAGGGCACGGGAATCATCCTCATCGGCCAGATGCAGAACACGGTGTTGTTGTTTCTCTCCATCGCGTTGTTTGGCGCCATGGTGGGCAACGTGCTCATGATGCAATCACTTCTTCTTGCACAACGATTCGGCGTGAAGGATTACGCGCGTATCTCGGCGCGCTCGCAACTGGTGTCGCTCACCGGCACAGCCATTGGTCCCATTCTCATTGGTTCAATTCGCGACGCGGCCGGCAACTACACCATTCCGTATCTGGTGGCCGGATGCCTCTCGTTGGTAGGTGCCGCCATCTTCACCCAGAGTGGTCCTGCCGAAGTGGTGGACTGAGTCCTCAAAAGGTCATTGCGCGAAGTCGTGCAATGCGTTCCTCGGTGCTGGGGTGCGTGGAAAACAGTCGACTCATGTCCATTCCGCGCTTCGGCATGCCAGCCAATGGGTTGTGAATGTATGCCTGTGCTTGAGCGGGCGCTACTTGCATAGGCACGCGCACTGCAATCGCTTCTAACTTTTCCAACGCACGTGCCAATGGTTCGCCGTCTTGCAATAACTCTGCAGCGCCACGGTCGGCTTCGAACTCGCGACTACGGCTCACTGCCATTTGAATGATGCTGGCTGCAATAGGTGCAACCATTGAAATCAACAAAATGACCAATGGGTTCGCACGGTCTTCATCATCACGACCGCCGGTGAACATGGTGCTGAACCACGCCATTTGTGCGATGGAAGAGATGGCAGTTGCAATCGCTGCGGCCACTGAACCAATGAGAATGTCGTAGTGACGCACGTGCATCAATTCGTGTGCCATCACGCCACGTACTTCTTCATGTGTCATGTTCTGCAACAAACCACGCGTCGCGCACACCACTGCATTGCGTGGATTACGGCCAGTGGCAAATGCATTGGGTTGTTCGGCAGGGGAGACCGCTACGCGAGGCATGGGCAATCCGGCGCGTTCGGTGAGTTCGCGAACAATGCCGTAGAACTCGGGGTGGTCAGCTTCAGTAATGACTTGAGCCTTGGCTGATTTCAGAGCAAGAGTTCCGCTGAACCAGTACGAACCACCCACCATCACCAACGCGATCATCAGACCAAACATCACTGCCGAGGAACTGCCACCACCTAGCAACGTGGCAATTCCCACAATGAGACCGCCCATTGCGGCCAATAAAACGGTTGTCTTAAACGTGTTGTTCAACATCATCTTTCCTTCGGCATAGTTGTTTCAATTGCCGAAGGTCTCTCCTGAGCTTTCGCTCCTCGGTACCGGGCCTTTCGGCCGTGATGACGACACCGGAGTGGGGGATACTCCCCTTCGTTACGCCAAATTCTAGGCAGGGAATTACAGTTTGAAAAGCATGACTGACACTCCGCACCCCAACGTTGTTCGCGTCACCCAAGCAGCCAAAGACGCCGGCCTCGACATTGAAGTACGAAAGTTTCCCGAAGGAACCAAAACCGCTCAAGACGCAGCCGATGCCATTGGTGTCACCGTGGGACAAATTGTGAAGAGCCTGGTGTTCGGTGTTGACGACGAAATTGTGATGGCGCTCGTGAGCGGATCAAACCAACTCGACGAGAAGAAACTTGCCGCAGCCGCCGGCGGTTCCAAGTGCAAGCGCGTAGACGCCGACGCCGTGCGTGAAGCCACCGGCTACGCCATCGGTGGCGTGCCACCCTTTGGCCACACAACTCAACTGCGTGTGTTCGTGGACCCCGACTTGTTGCAGTACGACGAGGTGTGGGCCGCGGCTGGAACCTGGAACGACAACTTTGGTGCGGCGCCTGCTGACATCGTTCGCGTTGCTGGTGGTGTGGTCACCGACCTGAAGCGCGCCTGATGGCGTCTATGCTCACTTCCTACTTTGGAGGAAACATATGAAAGTTGGATATGTTGTGCTGTACGTGACCGATGAGGTCGCGTGTCTTCGTTTTTGGACCGAACAGGTCGGCATGGTTGAGAAGGGTCGCAACGAGGCGGGTCCGTACTCCATCGTCCAGGTTGGTTTTGCAGATCAGGACTTTTCCTTCGAATTGGTTCCGCTTGCACTGATGCAGAACAACCCTGACGGGCTCGATCTAGCGACACCTTCAATCGCATTTCGAGTCGATGACCTGGCTGCCGCACGCGCAGCACTTGTCGATAAGGGAGTGCAGGCAACCGAGTTGGGAGAACATGGGGGCATCGCGTCCTTTGCATTCCCCGACAACGAAGGTCGCTGGTTCGCAGTTATTGAATCCTAAACAGAATTTCTATTCGTCGGAACTAATCGAAAATGATCCGCCCAATCTGAACTTCACATCATTGATGAACTGTTCTTCCATCGTTGATTCGTTGTCGATTGCAGATTCGCGTCCCGAGCGACCAGTCCAAGGCCCGTGAAGTTCACACAGAAATTCCTGCTTCACAATTTCATCGGCTGCATCGATATAACTGACGATGGCACGTGCGTCTTTATTGCACACGATGCATCCCTTATGGCCCGCTTTCCAAATGTGCATCCAGTGTCGGTCCGCAAATATCTTGCGTAAACCCGCATCCGGCTCGTTGAAGATTTCCATTCGTATGTCTCCTTATGTTGAAGACATCAGGAGCCCGGATGTTTGCGCAATTGCGCCACATCGCCTTTCGGCTAGCACCGTGGCCGGGTGGCTCGGTTGCTGGATCTCCGTGGGGGAGACCGCTCTTGATGTCAGTAAGGACAATAGAGACGGGGTGAGTCAAAAGTTCAGCGATAACCCGTTAGAGGTGGTTTGGCGACATGCAGCGCGCATAACTTGGTGAAGTGATTCTTGAGCATGCACTGCTAAACGTTGTCCCTGGTAAAGAAGTTGAATTTGAGCAAGCATTTGCTCAAGCAAGAAACATCATTTCGAAATCGCCAGGGTTTCTGAGCCTGCACATACACAAGGGCATGGAGAATCCCAGCACGTACTTGTTATTAGTGGAGTGGGAATCATTGGAAGACCACACCGTGGGGTTTCGTGAATCAGCTGCCTATCAAGAATGGCGACAATTGTTGCACCATCTCTACGATCCATTCCCAACGGTGGACCACTACACAGAAGTGAAGTAGAAACTGGGGCGTAGCTAGTGCATGTGAATTAGTACATGACGCGCAATGTCAGAGCCATGTGTGTCTTGCAAGAAATGGCCGCCATCAGTTTCATGCCACGTGGAATGCGGAATGAGGGAATGCCACTTCTTGCCCCACTCTGTGGTGAACACATTGTCTTTTGTGCCCCATATGAAATGAACCGGAAGCTTGGTTGCATTCACTACAGCGAAGTGGTTCTTCTGTGCTGTTGCTGACTCTGGGTTCACTCCGTTGAACGGAATGGAAAGAGGAAAGCGGCGCGGGCCACTCACGCCTGCGTCACCGAGACTGACGAATGGAGCGTCATATGCATTCTTCACCATCAATGCTTCGGGGCTGAATTGTGGTTGCTGGCCCTGCGCATAGGCGAGCAGGCTTTTGTCCGCCGTGACGCGTTCGGTGGCAAGCGCCATGAGAACGCCCCAATTGAAAACCGACGGAATGTTTTCGGCGAATACTCCACCCGGTGAGTTCTGCTCGATCCATCGTTGGATGCCGGGGGAGTACTCGTATTCGTCGTGATGGAGCCAAGTGTTCATAATCACGATTCGAGAGAAACGCTCCGGCGTCGCCACGTAACTGGAGAGACCAATGGGGCCGCCCCAATCTTGAACAACCAAAGTTGTGTTGGTGAGGTCAAGTGCTTGAACCAGTTGTTGAAAATTACTGGAGTGGCGAC
>CAYSPE010000005.1:19031-26735 GCA_964432845.1 uncultured Bifidobacterium sp. | reverse complement strand
CGTTCGTCATGATGCTCCTCCCGAGGCGGCAATGAAGCCATTTTGGATTGTTGCGAGATCAAAGTAGTCACGCCACTTTGCAATCTTTCCGTCTCTCACTTCGAATACTCCAATGACTGGTAGCTCGGCCCAGCCTCCGGGAAGCTCATGTCGATCAAGACGTTCAAGAAAAACTATGGGCCCATTTGACGCGGCACTGAGAATGACCCATTCATTTGAAAGTGTGGGGCCGAAGAAAGGTTCGAGCACGGATCGAACACCCGCAGGGCCATGAACGGTGCCCATGGGCATGTTTGTGTATTCAATGTCTTCAGTCACGAGGGTAAGCGCAGTGTCGTAATCAAGTTTCTCCATGAGTGCCATGAACTGGCGAACGATTGACTCTGGGTCTGCCATGGGTTTCTCCTTTTGTAGTGCTCACTACAATAGCGAGAAACGTAGTGATGGCTACATTTGAGCCATGGGCCATAAGAACTCGCGCGAAGAAATGGTCGAAGCCATTAGTGCGGTTGTTCTGACCGATGGATTATCTGGCCTCACATATCGACGAGTGGCTGAAAAACTGGGAACCAGCGATCGCATGGTTGTGTATTACTTTCCCGCCAAAGAAGACCTCGTGATGGCCGCGGTGGTAAACCTTTCGGGCCAGATGCAATCGGTGCTTGAACAGGCCTTTGGTGACGAGCGCCGAACTCCACAAGACTTGGTGCGGATTGCATGGCCTGTTCTGAGAAAGCGAAATGCAGATCGTGTGTTTCAGGTGTTTCTGGAAGCAATCGGACTCGCAGCTGCACGAATTGCCCCTTACGACCAAATTTCAAAAGCGGTTCTTGAACAGTGGTCACTGTGGTTGGCAGAACGTGTTGATGCTCCGAGCGCTGGTGAGCGTCGTCGAGGTGCGTTAGCGGTGATGGCCAAAGTAGATGGATTGTTGCTTTTGCGACATGCGATGAGCCCGAAAGCTGCAGATGATGCGGCAGTAGCACTGGGACTGGAGGAGAAATGACACGTGAGATGGGACTACCTAATCCCCTTCGAGTGGGCGGACCAGGCTGGATTGAAGCCACGGGTGGAAAACTGACGTGGAATCAGCGCCGCACAATGCTCGGGGCGTCATTCGTGACTCAATTGCAACTCGTGTCTCAAAAGGTGAGTCGACGGGGTTCGCCTGTACTCGACATTGAATCGCTGATGCAGTTTCCTGATTCACGTTTGATTCATGATGCGAAAGAAGCCGCACTCTGTCAATCCCCTGCAATTCTTGCGCACGGATATCGATCGGCGGTCTTTGCTCGCGCTCTCGTACGCATTGACCAGGTCAAAGTGGACGATGAAGAACTGATTGTCTGTGCGCTTCTTCATGATGCTGGTTTGGTTCCAGCCGTGAAAGGACAAGACTTCACGGTGCGAAGCGCACGACTTGCATCCGACGTTGCAAAGAATGCAGGAGCGGAAGAATCTTGTACTCGTTTGTATGACGCCATTTGTGTGCATACAACCGTTGGTGTCACTGTTGAAAAAGATGGAGCGCTCGGTACATACACCCAATTCGGAGCGATGGTTGACCTTGCTGGATTACGTGAACGGCATTTGCCGTACAACCTTGTCCACCGAGTGGTAACTGATTATCCGCGTGACGGGTTTGTAAAGGAAATATTGACGGGACTTCACGGTGAAGCACGCGCGGTACCTGGCGGACGATTCTCGTTTCTCAAGGGAGTGGGGTTCAGTCCAGCAGTACGCATGGCCGCGGTTCCGAGCCGAAAATAGAGCGAGGGAGGACGGTCAAATGTCAGTTGATGCAAAAACACATAGAAGCCTTGCGGTGGAAGCGAATAACTCCACATGGGAGATTCTCGGGATTCCAACTGAAGAGCGAACCGCAGAGCAAGTTGAAGAAATGACTCGTCGTGCTTACGCCGCTGCGTATCACTGGATACGTGCAGAGGGGTTTTCGCCAGCAAATGAGGCTCGTGCTTCTTGGTTGTTGTCGCGGGTCTGGGTGGTTCAGGGTCAGGGAGAACTTGCACTTCACCATGCACAGCGGTGTTTGACCGTGTGTGATGTAAATGATTTGCACGATTTTGACCGCGCGTATGCACACGAGGCATTGGCACGTGCGCACGCTTTGCTGGGGCAACATGATGACGCCGCAAGAAATGTTGCAATTGCTCGGGACGTGCCCATTGCAGATGCTGAGGATAAGTCATTGGTCGATGCTGATATCGCAAGCGAACCGTGGTTTGGATTCACTTCGTAGCGGTACTCACTTTTGGTGATGAATCTCCCGACTAGTTGCTCATATGGGAGAATGACGAAATGTCGAAAGAAGTGCAGTCGTGCCCTGAATGTGGTTTTGTCTGGGAAGGCAAAGACCGGTCCGAAGTAATTGCCGGTATCAATGATTCGGTAACTGCATTTGTTGATGTGATTGAAGAAGCGGGGGAGATGGCGCTTGTGCGCCCTGATCTTGAGCGCTGGAACATCGTGGAATATGCAGGGCATCTTCGCGACGTGCTCATCAGTTTGCGCGAACGAATCATTCTCGGTTGTGTAGTGGACAAGCCAACGGGAGTTCCCATATACCGCGATGAGCGAGTGAAAATGGGGTTCTATTCTCTCGATTCGGTCGATGATGTGTCCGATGAACTCGCCATGGCCGCCGGGCTTATTTCGAAGACCATCGCCTCAATGCCCGAAGGTTTCGAGAACCGCACCATGGTGTACAGCCCCGCTTCGAACGCGGATGCGACACTGCAGTGGGTGGCAGCCCAGGCGTTCCACGAGGCGTCGCATCACCTCAATGATGTGCGAACCAACCTGAGTCTTCTCAGCCAGTAGTTTCAGGCGACAGCAACTCGAAATACAAGGTCACTACGGGAGTGTCGTCGGTGACGACTTCTCCCACCCGGCTCCAGTAGGCGAGGTGACTTGCTCGAAAATCGGCGGCGTCATTGTCGCCTTCAGCTTCGGCCACCGCAAATTCATTGGGCACGTCTGCAAATCGGAGAACTTCTACCTTCGTGATTTGCAGTGTCCCCACGTGAGCGCCGTTGTTGTCCACCATCGCCAGGCATTCGCCCACGGTTTCAATGGGCTCCTTTTCATATTCATATTCGCTAAGAAGTCCGGCTGTGGCGCGCTTATTGCCGTGCAGAACGAGATAGACAAGTTTCTCTCGGGATTCACCGGGTGTGCCGAACTCGATGGAACGAAGACCATTGACGATGGGGAACATGGGTGTGCACCTATTGCTTCCACATGGCCGACGTATCGACCACGTTGACTTTGAGCTTTTCGTAACCGTAATCAAGCGTGCGAAGGAATGAGTCAGCTTCTTGTATGCCCATTGCGCCTGCCGCTTCACCACCTTCGTCAGTGCGAATTTCATATCGAAGATTGAAAAACAGAATGCTTGCGTCGTAAGTGAAGGTCCCCTCGGGGCTGTACGACGACTTGAAGATGTCATGTTCAGGCAACTCTCGCACTAACTGAGTACGAGCTCTTTCGCTGAGTTGATGAAACCGACCGCGAACAGTGACTCTATACACGGTGGCACTCATGGAAAATGAGAATAGTTGGTCATGTAACGAGAACTAGGTTGTTGCATGTGAGTGAGTCCATAACACCAGACGACAAGAATTGGACGTGGGTACTTGAACGCCTGTGTACGGAGTGTGGCTTTGACGCTTCCTCGTTTGATGCTCGAAACATCGGAACTGCGCTGCGTGATCAAGCACAGCGATGGGTTGCGGTGCTTGGCGGAAGCACGGTGGCTCAGCGAACACGTCCCGACATGTGGTCAACTCTTGAATATGGATGTCATGTGCGTGATGTCTTTAAGAAGTTCAATGAGCGTCTTCAACTCATGGTGAACGATGTCGACCCGGCATTTGAGAATTGGGATCAAGATGCCACAGCTATAGCTGAGCAGTATCACCTGCAAGACCCCGTTGTCGTGGCATCTGAGTTACGAATCGCCGCAGAGGAATTGGCGGATCGCTTTGACCAGGTACGTAGCGATCAATGGTCTCGTCGCGGATTTCGTAGTGACGGCTCGGCATTCACCATTGATTCAATTGCACGGTATTTATTGCACGACCCTGTGCACCACCTCATGGACGTAGGTGCAGAAGTGCCAACATACTGAACCGGAAATGATTCGATTAGATACTCAATTGTTGCGCCGCAACAAGGACTTTCGGTTGTTGTGGCTCTCCGGTGTGATTACAGGGCTCGGTTCATTCGCCACCTATGTTGCGATGCCGTATCAAATTGCCAAGCTCACAGGTTCATACGTGGCTGTGGGTTTTTTGGGCGTCACTGAAATTGCGCCCATTGTTGTTTTTGGCTTGTGGGGCGGTGTGATAGCTGATCGTTTTGATCGTCGTGGCGTAGTGCTTCGAACGGAGATTGCGATGATGTTGTTAGTGGCGTTGTTGTTCGTGAATTCACATTTAGCTCACCCACAATTATGGATTATCTATGTGGTATCTGCATTGTTTGCATCCGTTGACGGAATTCAGCGCCCCAGTCTTGACGCGATGCTTCCCCGCATTGTTCCACCACAAGATTTGGCGATGGCCGGAGCGCTGAGATCATTACGTGGGAACGTCGCGCACGTTTTGGGACCCTCTTTTGGAGGAGTTCTCATTGCGATTGGAGGCGTGTCAATCGCGTACGGCGCTGATGCTGCCTCGTTCTTTTTGAGCGCTATTTTTCTCGTCGGAATTTCGCGTCTACCGGTGCAGCGAGAAACCTTTGATCATCCCGTGGAAGAGTTGCGTGGAGCTTTTCAGTATTTGAGAACGCGGAACGACATCATTGGTACGTACGTCGTGGACACCATTGCCATGGTGTGTGCATTTCCATACGCTCTCTTTCCCTTCATTGCAGTGGAGTATCACTCGCAATGGGCTTTGGGGTTTTTGTACTCGGCCATGGCCGTGGGGAGCCTGATGGCCACCGCCACTTCTGGTTGGACGCAGCGAGTTACGAGACACGGAAAAGCAGTGGTGTATGCAGCACTTGCATGGGGGCTCGCGATTCTCTTAGCGGGATTGATGAAGAACATTTGGTGGGTGCTGGGGTGTCTCATCTTTGCTGGCGCTGCTGACATGGTGAGCGGACTATTTCGTTCGCTCATTTGGGATCTCACCATTCCTGATGAAATTCGCGGCCGTATGGCTGGTCTTGAATTGCTGTCGTATGGAGTGGGTCCGCAAGCGGGGCAGGTGCGGTCCACGTTGACGGCTCGTTGGACGTCGATTCAGGCGAGCCTGGTAACTGGTGGCGCCTTATGCATCGCTGGAGTATCGGTGGTGAAAACGGCAATTCCGGCGTTGTGGAATTTTGAATCAACGCGCTCCCAAGTGGATTGATTGTTGTAACTAGGCTGACGTCATGGCTGCAGAAAAAGTTAAAGGCCCTGCTTCGTATTTTCCGTCAATTGAAAAGAAGTATGGGAAACCCATCTCGCATTGGAAGTCCCTTTTGAAGAAGATGCCCAATGCAAAGCACTCTGAAATGGTTGCCATGTTGAAGAACGATCATGAGATGGGTCACGGCCATGCCAATGCGATAGTCGCCCATTACCGAGCCGAGAACGGTTTGTAGTTAATGACCAAGAGTAGATGCGCAGTTACTCGCGGCGAAGTTGATCTTGCGGCATATGCCGAGAAAGATGCTGAATGGCGGGGGCTTGGCCTTGCAGCTCCAGCACGCCGAGCGCTAGTGGATGCAGGGTTGACCACGCTTTCTCAACTAAAAAAGAAGCAAAGAGATTCCATCGCCATACTTCACGGTATGGGTCCCAATGCGTTGCAAAAGCTTGACCTTGCGATGGCAGAAGCTGGCTGGCATTTCAAATAACCCTTAGTACTTTTGCGTGCTGCTCGCACTGTCTACGATAAGTGCATGTGTGCTCATGTCTTTACGACAAGTGTGGAGGTTAACTCCACTTCGGAAACAGTGTGGGGAGTGCTGTCAGCTGTGGAGAAGTGGCCCGAATGGACTCCGACCATGTCGTCTGTGCAGGCGGTGACTACTTCTGAATTATCTGTTGGCGCTCGTTTCACAGTGGAGCAACCAGGATTGCGCCCATCGGTGTACGAAGTCACCGAGGTTCGAGAATACGTTTCGTTTACATGGCAATCAACCGTCGCCGGGGTGACCACTGTGGCAAGCCATCAACTGAATTCGTTGACTGATGGTGGAACAATCCTGACTCTTGGAATTGAGATGTCGGGGGTGCTTTCCCCATTGGTGTGGCTGCTTGCAAAGAAGAAGATTCGGACCTTTGTGATCACCGAAGCACAAAGTTTGCAGGCCGTCTTCTCATGAATGAGTTTGTAATGCAGCCAGTGGGTGTGGTGCGCTCTACGCGGCTGGAGCCAGAAGATGATGCCTGGGATGCAGAACGGTCGCACATAGAAGTTCTTGAACCATACGGCGCACGGTCATTGATGGGTCTCAACGAGTTTTCTCATTGCATTGTCGTTTTTATGTTCGACAAAGCGACATGGACTGAGGACAAAATTTCGCGTCACCCTCGCGGCAACAAGAATTGGCCCGAAGTGGGAATTTTCGCCCAACGCGCAAAAGATCGTCCCAATCGAATCGGCATCACGGTGTGTGAAATTACTGGTGTTGAAGGAAACAAGGTTCTGCTCACAGGTCTTGACGCGATTGACGGGACACCAGTGCTGGACATCAAGCCGTACATGAGTGAGTTTGACGCTCGCAGTGCAGTGGAGCAGCCAGATTGGTCCCGTGAATTAATGCGGGGCTATTGGTGACTATTTCATAGCGCGGACAAGACCGCGATTGGCTTCGCGCAGTGCCACGGAGTTCTTCCATGGGTGCTCAATAACGAACCTCCGTACAGCCTGAGCATTGAACGCTGTGATGTCACGTAGAGCCCAACCAATTGCTTTTGCTATGAAAAATTCTTTGTTTTGCCAGTGGCGATCGCACAGCGCGAGAACGCGATCGACATCCGTATTTCGTTTCCATCCACGTTGGTGACCGATGGCAGCGCGTATCAGCCAGATGTTCTCAGACTCTGACCATTCGTTGATGATGGTGGTGGCGTCGTATTTCCAACACAGCGGGCTCACTGCCACGCTCACGAAGCCGTCAACGGTGTCCCACCACGACTTTGTGGTGAGGAGTGGTTCTACATACTCGGCCAAGAAGTAATCGTCGGCGTAGTCAATATATTTCTCCACTAAGTCATAGGCGGCATAGTGGTACTCGCGTTCGGTCTTGTTCATGAGTGCCAACGCGGTTTCGCCCAACTCGTCGCTTGTGGGGGGTCGAAGGTCTTTCCACGCAGACTTCAGCGCTGTCCGGCGGTCGGGTGCGCTAACGCCGATGAACGGTGCGATGTGTTTCATGTATTGGGCAGCACCTGCGGCACGCGCTTCGTTGTGCATGGGTGCGAGTGCGGAAGTAGTGCGAGTCAGCACATCGCGCGTCCAAGACTTCATACGCCGAGTCTAAGTAAGGTTTCCGTATGGCAAAGAAAGTATCGCCGATTGACGAACACTTGCGGCAGTTCAGCGGTGAGCAATTGGATTCGCTCATTGCGTTGCGGGATGTGTTGCGTGAGATTCTGCCTGGTGCAGAAGAGACCATCGCGTGGGGTATGCCAACATTCAAGGTGAATGGCAAGAATGTTGCCCACTTCCAAGGTTTCAAGAA
>CAYSPE010000005.1:0-18931 GCA_964432845.1 uncultured Bifidobacterium sp. | reverse complement strand
TGCCAGGACACTCCAAACTTGTCTTTGCACCACCCGCATTGGCTCTCTTGACCGCCATCGGCAATGAGGGAGTTCCAGAGAAAGTCAATTTCTTCTTGAGTTTCACCAGTGACTTGGAATGAAACAGCTTCTGAGTGTGGGAATTGTGGTCCGCCATTTAGTGCCAAGAACGGGTGGCCAAACAACTCAAATTGCACGGTCAGTACCGAACCGGCTGGCTTGATGGGGTGGTCCTGGTAATAGTCGATTCCGGTAATGCGAGAGTTGGGAAAGATGTTGACGTAGAAGTTTGCAACCTCTTCGGCTTCGTCATCGAACCAAAGACATGTAGTGAGCCCTGAAATAGCCATGTAGCAAGGCTATCCACTAACGCGTGATCTCGAAGTGGCAACTAGCGTTAACTGAATGGAACTGAGAGACACCATTTACCAGCGCATGTCCGTTCGTCAATTCACAAAAGAACCCATTGCTGACGAAACAATTCAACAAATGTTGGCAGATGCTTCCCGTGCGCCGAGTGGTGGAAACGTACAGCCGTGGCGAATCTATGTAGTGAACGGGCCGTCGCTCGACAGAATGCGCGAATTTCTGGTGGATAAATCTCCGATGGATGAACCTGAGTACCCCATGTATCCAGAAGCTCTGTCTGAGCCATATCGAACTGCACGATTCGAACTGGGTGAACAGATGTATGCAACGTTGGGAATTGCGCGAGAGGATAAGGCTGGTCGACGCAAGCAGTTCGCCAATAACAATGACTTCTTCGGTGCCACTGCTGCCATTTTTTGTTATGTGGACCGCCAGATGAATGCACCGCAGTGGTCAGATCTTGGAATGTTCCTTCAGACCTTTATGTTGTTGGCAGTGGATGCCGGGCTTGGAACCTGTGCCCAGGAGTACTGGTCAATTAGACATAAGTCAGTCACCGAGTTCGTCGGGGCTCCTGACAACGAAATGCTGTTCTGCGGAATCGCGCTTGGTCATGTTGATAATGACGCCCCAGTGAACACTCTTCGTTCCGAGCGTTTCACTGTGGATCAGTTTGCCAAGTTCATATAGCCAAACTTTTACGATGCGGCAGTAAGTGATGATTCCATCACGCTGCACACAATGTCTTCGGCCACGTGATGAATAGGTCGTTGTGCGGAGCGAGCTCGAGACCGCAACTCGGCGAAAGCAGTAGGGAAGTCGGTCTTCAGGCGCTCGGCCAACACGCCTTTTGCTTGCTCTAGTACGACCCGGCTGTTGAGTGCGTTTTGTAGTTGCTGCACCAATACCTTGTGCTGTTGTAACAAGCGTGTTTGATTGATTGATGTTGCCGCGATGTCTGCAATGCTCTGCAAAGAAGAAACGGTGTGCTCATTCAGCAATTGCGAATGCGTGCCCTTCAGAGTGACAGCACCTAGTGCTTGACCGTGGACACGAAGTGGAAACGCATAGTCATATTGAAGTCCTTTCGAAGACGATGTAACTGCGAACTCGGTTTGCAAAGTTTGCATTGCGCGGAAAGCGAGCGGATGGGGTGAAGTGAACTTTGAGCTTGTTGTTGTGTTCGCCGATTGCGAAAGGCTCAACGCATGTTCAATCGTGGTGGCGATATCTGTGGTGAATGCAGATCCATGAGGTAGTCCAGAGAGTTCCATGAAGACTGATATGAGAGTGTGCAGTGAGTCATCATCGAGCGAATCACTGAGCGCATCGACAATATCTGCGCACATTTCTGTAGTGACTTGGATGTGTTGGCGTGATGAGTGCTGCATAAAGACATCTGACGCCATTCCGATGTGCGAAGCAAGAGTCATTTGTACTTCATGTAACGCGAAGTGACATACGTACTAGCGGTGAATGTACGTAGCGGCCTGCGTGATGTACGTGGCATATTTGTCTGCGCGTAGCTCAAATTGACTCATTGACATGCCGTAAATACGTGAAAAACTCTTGAAGAAGTCACCAGTTGTTCGTTGGCTTTTGTAGAGACGAACAACGTTGCTTATTCCGCCATAGTTGGCGATGAGTAGTTCTAGAGCTACCGCGCCGCGAAGGTATTCGCATCCGCCGACGATTGAGCTATTCGCACGGTATGAGCGGAGTGGGTCATGACATTCTGAAGGCCAATTCGCGAATTTTCTCAACCGAATGACGTGGAAGTCTTGATAAGTCATTTGGTTGGTTGATGCTCGAACACGCGCCATGCCACTCACCACTTCGGCAAGGCCCTCCCGAAACCAAGCGGGTTCGTTGTCGGCGATAATTCCGTGTGAAATATATGAACGAGCAACGTGGGTCCACTCATGAGCCAAACCAGCAATATTTCTGTCTGCAATGAGATAGTTGGTTGCAGCGATTGATGGTTCAGGCAGCGACTCCATCTCGTCAGTTAGTTGTAGTCCTCGAGATTTTAGAAACAGATAGCCAGTCAAATTGATCACGATGACTTGCCGATTGCAGATAGTTGCACCCATGAGAAATGCTCCGCCAATCGCCGCTAGGTCCGGAGTGCAGCCGATGGAGCGAATGGTGTCGTTGAGAAATTGTTGACTGCGGCCAATAATTATGAAAGGTCGCTGGGCGTGAACGCTTGACTCGTCATACAGCAGTTCGGCGGCTTGACGTAACGCTTTAATGCCAAGAGCGATGGTGGGTGATTGTTGGGCAATCGGCTCTATTCGAAATTGCGCAGTCAGTATCGGATTTGTGGCGGGAATATTGGGCGAAATTGCATCGCTTTGCAAACGTCGCACCACATCAATTTCCGAATGCGAGAGTCGTGTCCGAATAGGTCCGACCGCATAGCCATATTTTGGAACGACTACCACAATCCGTGTTGGCTCGAGAATATTTGGTATGCGATATCTTGTCGTGGCGTTCGTGGTTGATGGCATTGCATTCGTTAGAAAAAATGCGAACATCGCAATAATCGTGACTTGAGTTGTGCGGTGGCCACGATTCATATCGTGAACTTATGGGAGATGATGTTGGTTTATTTCTTAAATACTCAGGAAGTATTTAAGTAGATGGCTGAGGGACAACCGTTCATACACACTTTGTAAGAACACCGTTACGTTGTTGATGTGAAGTTCTCTTCACCTCAGCCCGGTCTTTGTTGAGTAATTCCGTTGAGCAATACCCCGATCCCTGGTGGCGCTTTTCTTACAGAGGAGCCCCAAAATGTCAGATGTCCAATCACTTGAGCCGGAGAAGTTCTGGCCGGATTTCACCCCGAAACGTAAACGATGGAGCGCAATCATTGCAATAGCAATTGTTGCGTTCGCGACTGTGGCGGTGAAATTTGATTCACCCCTTGATGCTGCATCTAAGCCATCTTTGTCGTTGGAGCAATGTGCCAACTTGGGCACAACATGTGACACGTCGCATTCGTCAAATTGGCAGTCGGGAAATTTGGGATCAAACAATTCTGAATATTTGGAGGGCGAATCAGTTCCGTTTCGGTCTGTGCTGTCTGGTTTGACAATTGGTCAAACGTACATGGTGTCAATTCAGTGGGACAGTACTGAAAACGGTGGTCATCATGCGTATGACTACATCACGTCGTTTGGACGAACCGAAGGTACCGCCGCCCCATGTGCAGCTGTTACTTGTACCGGCGCTACCAGCTATTTGACAATTCCTTTGGATGCACAAGTAAGTGGTGCGGGAGTGACTCAAGTGGGTGCTCAGTCGATCACGGTGTTTGGTGGAACTTTTCCTACATCGGGTGCTTCGGTGGCAAACGCAGGAAATCTATGTGGGGCTGCTTCGTGCACAATTGCTGCAAACCCAGGCCCATATTCGTTTAGTGGGTCGTTTGCATCCGCCAGTCAAACCGGTCTCAAGATATACGTAACTGCAGCGAGCGCCACTGCGGTGTTGGCCTGGGGCGGTCACGTTTCTAGCGCCGCAGATTGGGGAGTAGGGAATTCAGCGACTGCGCTGTCGGGGTCTCCTTATCACATGCGAATCATTGATTTTGCGTGCACTGATTATGAAAACTGCAGCGCAGGCAATATGGATCGCTCGATGAGTGCAAACGCAATTGTTGCTACACCAACCACAACGACAACTTTGGCGCCGACCACAACGACAACGCTTGCGCCAACAACCACTACCACTCTTGCGCCAACAACCACTACCACCCTCGCACCAACAACAACGACAACTCTTGCTCCGACCACAACATTGACGCCAACTACTACGACAGTTGCCCCCAGCACCACTGTTGCTATTGCTGCAGCTACTACCACCACAGTGGCCGGGGAATTACAGGTCATAAACCCCGCGGGTACTGGTGGTGTTGATGGTTCTGCAGACACGTTGTTCCCCGATGAATTGCCAAAGACAGGTTGGCGCGTGGGAATGAATGCGCTCTTTGGTGCGCTTATCATCATTGTGGGCGCATCATTGCTCACATTGACGGGTACCCGGCGCCGCAAGACAGGAGACAAGTGATGCTGTCTCTCCTTGACACTCCTTTTGCGACAAGCGTTCGCACTTCGCAGCCAACAGTGATGCACCCGGCTTTGGGATACATGCCCACCATCGCAATATTGAGCACGTTTCCTCCGACGCACTGTGGACTTGCAACATTTGCCGCCGCACTAGCTGAAGGTTTGAAGAATGTGGGCATCCGACATCTGGGTGTCGTTGAAGCATCAGATGGGTCCACCTGTTCGTTGGATCCACGAGTACATGCGCGCATGGTGTCGGGAAGTCCCCAGTCGCGCGTGGCTGCAGCTCGAGAAATCAACGCTCACGATTTTCTGTTATTGCAGCATGAGTTTGGAATATTCGGTGGCGATGACGGTTGTGAGGTGCTCGATTTACTGCAAGACGTGTACATCCCAGTGATCGTCACTTTGCATACGGTGCCGTTGGAGCCATCGCCTGGTCAGCGCACGGTGTTGGAAGCAATTGCACGTCGCGCCGATGCGCTCATCACCATGACAGATTCCGCACGGCAACGACTTCTGTCGTTGTATGAAGTGCGTGAATCAAAGGTGCGCACTATTCCGCATGGCGCCACCGTGCCCACCGGTTTTGGATTGCCGGAATCTGACCAGGTGAATCTGCTCACCTGGGGTCTCTTGGGTCCGGGCAAGGGTTTGGAGTGGGTGATTGATGCGTTGGCCATGGCCCCCGAGTGACGTGGCAAGGTGAAATACACCATTGCTGGGCAGACGCATCCCAAGGTGTTGGCCAACGAAGGTGAGCGTTATCGCACCATGTTGAAAACACGAGCCGAGCGACTTGGTGTCGCCGACATGGTGGAGTTTGACGATCAATATCGAACACTTCCATCATTGATGGGATTGATTCGCGCGGCTACCTGTGTTGTGTTGCCATATGATTCTCGTGATCAAATCACCTCAGGTGTTTTAGTAGATGCCATTTCGGCTGGTCGGCCGGTGATTGCGACTGAATTTCCTCATGCAGTGGAATTGGTGACTTCAGATGTTGGCATTGTTGTGCCGCATAAAGATCCCGTCTCGGTGGCAAGTGCAATACGTGCAGTGGTTCAGAACCCTCTGCTAATAGAGGCGATGGCATTGGCAACGCAACCAATTGCTCGGGAGCATAAATGGACATCGGTGGCCGCGCGCTACGCAGATGTGTGTGGCCGTGTAGCTCAGAAAACGTCAGTGGCGTAGCCATGGTGTTGTATGAACCGTTGCGCACCGCCGAGTTACGGCATGTGTCGAAGCTCACCAATGATCGTGGAATTTTGGAGCATGCCAAAGGGAGTTGTCCGCGATTTGGTCATGGGTACTGCACTGATGACAACGCACGATTACTCATAGTTTCCGTACGGCACGAATATGAGGAACAGCAAGCTTGGATTCTGAGTCGCGTAGCTGCACGTTTCTTGCTCGATGCGCAAACGGATGATGGTCTCATGCACAACCGCATGAGTTTTTCACGGATGTGGACCGATGAGCCAAGCGCTGACGATTGTTGGGGGAGAGCGATGTGGGCATTCGGCACGGCTGTTGCTCGTTCAACCGACACTGAATTGCGGAACCGGTGTTACGAGGCTTATATGAGAGGGCATCATGTGCGTTCCGTCTACAGACGGGCGCAATGTTTCTCGGTATTGGGGGCCGCAGAAATACTCAAAGTTGAGCCAGACAATTGGGGTGCGTTACGCATGATGGAAGATGCATCACTCGCTTTTGCCTCCATGGCACCAACAACTAGTTGGTGGTTGTGGCCGGAGGAAAGATTGACATATGCCAACGCCGTTGTACCCGAGGCAATGATTGCTGCCGGAACGGCATTAAATGATGATGCGTTGTTCCATCGTGGTATCACTTTGCTCGAATGGCTAGTTGAACACGAAACCATTGAAAATAGATTGTCGGTAACTCCCGTTGGTGGTCGCGGTCCGCGTGATGTTGGGCCCATGTTTGATCAACAACCCATTGAAGTAGCTGCTATTGCCGATGCGGCCCGTCGCGCTCTTGACGTAACGGGCGACGATAAATGGCGTGAAGTGATGTACATGGCGGCCACGTGGTTTATGGGTAACAACGATGCTGGCGAAGCAATGATTGATTTGGAAACCGGTGGAGGGTTCGACGGATTACATGGCGACGGGGTGAACATCAATCAAGGGGCAGAGTCCACTCTTGCAATGATCTCCACGTTGCAACACAGTTCGTCTACATGGCTGATTTAGAACAGTCTCCGCTCGTACGGCGGTTATCGGACACCTTGCGTCCGGATGGTCGACGGGTGATTTCCCGATTATTCGTGGCAGGCCAAGAGGATTTTGGCGTCAGCCAATCGCGAACCAGCATGGTGATTGATCGCGTGCTCGCGCTCAGCGAAGAAGAAGTACGGCAAGCACTAGATGATGTCTATTCTCGATTTGTAGACAGACATGAGGAAGTGCGACGTGAATTTGAACTTCACGCGCATCGTGTGGCTAATCGTGTTTCGGTGGGGTCGCTGTTATCAGAAGAGCGATGGAGTCTGATTGGTGCTTATTTCACACATGAATTTTCTATCGAAGGAGCAGCTCTCACGAATCCATCCATGGTGATGAACCCAGACCAAGAGGGAGTGCAAAAAGGTGCAGTGCGATTCGCTTTAAGCGTTCGCGGTATTGGCGAGGGACATCGATCATCCATTGGTTTTCGCAGTGGCACCGTCTCTGAAGTGGGCGAAATTGAGATTGACGTGCCCGGCGAGCATCCTCAAATTGGTACCCACTGGGAACCGTTGCTTGAGCAAGTGAACTTTCGCGGCTTGTTGTACGAAATGGGAGAAATTGGCGAGAACGCACGGTACGTGTTGGACCAGTTGGGGCCAACGTTTACTGTGAAGGAACTCAACGATGTGCTCTTTCGGATTCTTGATGACCACGACACATTTCGAAACGCAGATGCCACTGTTCATCATTTTCGGATGATTGCCGAACGGAACTACTGCGTCACTTTTCCCGTGACGCGTGATCTCAGTGAGCGAGTGCTGTGGCCCGTTTCTAGTGCGGAATGGCGCGGGATGGAAGATGCCCGTTTTGTCCGTTTCGTACACGACGACGGGTCGGTGAAATATTTCGCTACCTATACAGCGTTTGATGGAACCAACATCTCACAGCAATTGTTGTGCACCGATGACTTTGCCGCGTTTGAAACCCATCCCATCAGTGGTCCAGCCGCACACGGCAAAGGCATGGCACTATTTCCGCGAAAGATTGGCGGACAATACTTTGCAATGTCTCGCTCTGATCATGAGTCAAACTCAGTTGCTGTATCGGAACATTTGCAACATTGGAATCAATCAGTCCCAATTTTGACACCACTGAGGCCGTGGGAACTTATTCAGTTGGGAAATTGCGGATCGCCCATTGAATCAGAGGCTGGCTGGATTTTGCTGACGCATGGCGTAGGGGCGATGCGCACGTACTCCATCAGTGCTTCATTACTTGATCTCAATGACCCCATGCGCGTTATTGGCAATTTGCGTGAACCATTGTTGAGCCCGCATCCCGATGAACGCGATGGGTACGTGCCCAACGTTGTGTATTCGTGTGGAGGAATGCTGCACGCTTCGCAATTGGTGATTCCGTTCGGCGTGTCAGACCAAAGCATTGGTTTTGCCATCGTGAACGTTGATGAGTTACTCACTCGACTGACAGACAATAAGAAATGAGAAAAGGGCGGCAACACCGCAGTGTCGCCGCCCCTTCCAAGAAGATGCGCATGAAGCGCGCCGTTCTTACTTGACTTTTGCCACCTTGAAAAGGCCTTCTTTTACAAGAGTCCAACCAATGTTGGAGCCTTCTTGTGCAGCGATGGCGAAGATGAACAATGCGCCACCGGCCATGGAGATGTTCTTCATGAAGCCAATCATTTCTGACTGCTTTGAAGCTGCATCGGCTTTCCAGAAGTCGTGCATCTTTACTGCCATCAACACGAGAAGAATGGCGACAACAAGTGCACCAAGGTCTGCGTAGACGCCAAGAATGATGGACAATCCGCTGAGGAGAAGGAGGACGCCAGAGAGCTGAACTGACAGCTTGGGCATAGGAACCTTCTTGAATTGTGCGTAGCCGGTCATCGCAGCCACGTTCTTTGGAACGAGGTGGTTGATGCCGCTCATGATGAACATGAACGCAAACAAGATGCGGGCAATGAGTAGTACTGCAGCCATTTGTTTCTCCTTACGTAGAAATGGTTGAGGACGCAATCGTAAACAAAAAGTGGTTGCGATAGCAACGATTACCGCAGGGGCGGTATATTGGCGCCATGGCGACACAGTGGCTCACCCCCCAGGAAATGACCGCATGGCGAGCTTTTATTGCTGTTTCCAACGATTTGTGGCGGATTGTTGACCGCGACCTGGCCGAACACGACCTTGATTCAGGTGACTTCCAGTTATTGGCCATGGTGTCCGAGGCCCCGGAGCAACGTGTTCGACTCTGCGATTTGGCAGATCAACTTCGTCTTACCCGAAGCGGCCTCACGCGTCGTATGGAAGGTGTGCTGAAGAAGAAGTTGGTTGCGCGTGTGCAATCAACAGAAGATGGGCGAGTTGCTTACGCGCAAATGACGCCAAAGGGTATGGATGTGCTGAAAGTAATTGCGCCAGAACATCTCGACACGGTGCGTCGCATTATGTTCAATCACCTCAGTGGCACAGAAGTGAAATCAATTGCATCTGGGCTGAGCAAGGTGGCTGAACACCTTGAATCAGAACTCTCAAATTAAGCGGCTAGCGCAGCCTTCACTGCCTTCAGACCATCTACGAGCGCGGTGCGTTCTGCATCGCTCAGTACTGAATATGCAGGCTCAACAATTCGATCTGTGTATGACTCTGCTTCAGCCATTGCCTTCTTCACTTCGTCAGTGATTTCAGGCATTTCGTCTTCGGAGTAGCCGAACTGCTTCCACATGTCGGGACGCTTTGCAGCATGTGCAGTTTTTGATTCAACGCCAGCAACGCGCAGGGCAACGAGGTGGGCACTGCCGCGGAATTCGCGCAAGATGGCAATGAGCTGCAACAGTCGTCCGGCTGCATCTTCTGCCAAGGTCTCCGAGCGAATAGCGGCATACAGCGCGAGACCATCGGGGTCTGCAGCGTTGTTGATCTTGTCGAGAATTGCCACAAGTCCCTCAAGGTTTGGAACATTGGACAATTTTTCACGACTGAATTCTGCGCATGCCTTCATGTGGGCTGCGCCAGCAGTGCGCGCGTCAACTTTGGCGCTGGCTGCGTCAATCACGCTCTTCAGCAATGACGGCTTGAAGTATCCGAAAGCCGCAGTCACTGCTTCTGGAGTGGTGGAGCCCATTTGCCCGGCGCGACCATATACGTAGAACTCCATGCCACCAAGGCCCAGTTCCTTGCCGATGGCTGCTGTGCTGGGAACGAAATAAAAGGCGGCACCCAATTCACCAATGAGAGGGCAAGCAGCGTTGAGAAGTTCTTGGTTGTTCATAATGGCGAGAGTAGTCACTGATTCGACGCCTACTATCACTCGGTGACCAATTCGCCTCTCCAACGCTTTGCCCCAGCGCTGTTCGTGCTGTTGTGGAGCACCGGATTCATTGTGGCCCGCTACGGAACTAAGGATGCCGGGCCCCTCACATTCTTGGTGGTGCGCTGTCTTATTTCGGCACTCCTGTTGCTAATTATTGCTCGCCTTACTCGTGAAGTTCGATTAGAAGTACGACGCATACCTGTCCAGGCCGCTGTGGGCACCGGAATTCACGCCATGTATCTCGGGGGAGTTTGGGTGGCTATACACCACGGATTGCCATCAGGCATTAGTGCGTTGATTGCTGCTTTACACCCCGTGCTCACCACAATCTTGGGCGCGGTGTTCTTGAAAGAAGAACTCAGCGCTCGACGTGTATGGGGAGTTGTCCTTGGTTTTTCCGGTGTAGTGGCAGTAGTGGTCGAGCATGGCGGAGCCGGAGATGGCGTGACGGGTTTTGCATTAGGTGCAATGGCAATCGCAGTGGTTGGCATGTCAACTGGCACGTTGATTCAGCGCAAGTTCGCACAAGGTACTCCGTTGCTTGCTGGCACGGCGTGGCAATACTTAGCTACTGCCACCATATTGAGCGTGGGAGCCATTCGTTCCGAACATTGGCACTTTGAGATGACCCAACGAACGATGTTGGCACTTGGGTGGTCTGTGCTTGTTCTTTCCCTCGCTGCAATCTTGATCATGTTGTGGTTGCTGCATCGACAAGCTGCCGCCCAAGTCAGCAGCTTGTTTTTCCTCACCCCTGCTTTGTCAACGGTTCAAGGCGCATTGTTGTTTCGTGAACACGTGGGCGTGCTTGCGTTGTTGGGGTTGGCAGTAGCAGCCGTTGGAGTGTGGCTTGCAACCAGTACCGAAAGAACTACTTCTCTACAAAAGTGAGGTCTGGCCCAATCACAATGTCGCCGGCAAAATGTTCGGCGGCCAGTGCTCGCCATTCGTCTTCTTGACCAGGCTGAATGGCCGGAACAAAGTGCGTGAGAAGCAACGTTTTCACATTGCATTTCGCTGCGGTTTGACCGGCCTGCTGAACGGTGGAGTGATAATCCAGAATGTCAAGGAATCGATCGCCCGTTGGCACGAGTGGCGCAAATGCGCGCACCAAGTCCTCGCGCAGAACGGTTTGAACGTATATGTCGGCGTCCTGGCACATTTGATACAGGCCCTCACAAGGAATGGTGTCGCCTGCAAGCGCTGCAACAACGCCGTCGTGTTCAAATCGAAAACCAATGGTGGGTGCAACGGGTCGGTGATCTGTTTCGTGGACCGAGATCTGCACATCGCCAATGGTGAATGATTCACCCGCATTCAGTTCGTGTACTTCTACTTTCATACCGATGCCTGCGCGAAGATCATTGTGATGCTCGAGACGGTATCCCTCGTCTTGCGACAACATGCTCACTAGGCCATCGACCATTTTTTGAGTTCCTACAGGGCCGTAAATAGGAAGCGGCGTTGCAGCAGGAGATGAGATCCAGCGGCTAGTGATGACATCGTTGAGGTCGGTGATGTGGTCACTATGAAGGTGCGTGAGAAACACTGCGTTCACCAATGGCGGCGGCACCATTGCGCCGATGAGTCGCATAATGACTCCGCGACCGGCATCGACCAAGAGATTCAGACCGCCCGCCTGAACGAGAGATGAAGGGCCCGCACATGTGGCGCTCGGAAGGGGACTGCCAGTACCCAGCAGTGTGACCTTCATGATTAACGACCTTTTGGCTTGAATGCGTCGCGAATAAGAGGTTCGAAGTGGGCCAAGTCGAAGCTCTGATAGTCGGTGTCGAACGCTGGTGAGTCGTACAACGCGCAGAATTCTTCTGTGTAACCGTAGAAGGGTGAATCTGCGTACTTATCGCGAGTATTGCGGTCAAGTCCGATGTAATGCCAGAAGTAATAACCCTGGAAAATGCCGTGATGTTGCACCATCCAGTGGTTCTTTTCTGACACCACTGGCTTCAGGATTCCGGCTGCAATGTCGGGGTGATTGAAGGGGGCAAGATTGTCGCCAATGTCGTGCAGCAATGCGCACAACACGTATTCATCATCACGACCGTCGCGCTCTGCTCGCGACGCAGTCTGCAGGCAGTGCTCGAGGCGATTGACGGGGAAGCCACCATGATCGGCCTCTAGGTATTGCAACTGTTCAATTACTCGGTTTGCAACCATCGCTTGTGTGTCTTGCAGACACACCATGATGTTTTGCCACTCTTCTTTGGTGGATTCTTGAAATGACTTGAACTTCGCGCGTTCGACCATGGCATTGCCTCCCAATGTGTTGGAAGCGAACTTACTACCGCCGGTAGTGGGCGCTAGTGCCGACTGCGAATAACAGTGACTATCGAGCCCAACTTCATGTTGTCGTAGATCCACTTGGCGTCGGAGACTCGAACGCGAATACAGCCATGGGACACGGGGTATTCGCCAAGCGGGGTAAAGATGGGAATTTCGCCCGCTTTTGTGACTCGATACGGCACGCCGTGAAATCCGATGGCGGCGCCCTCTCGACCTTTGGTGAATCGGGTCATCCAGCGCATGCGCTCTGTGGGGTCGGGGGAGAAGAAAGTTTGTGCCGACTTTGAGTACACCTTGAAAGTGCCGACTGGTGTTTGATCGTCAGTGCCGGTGGAAACTGGCAATGTGGCAATAAGTCGTTTGCGCGTGTTGAAAATGTACGCGCGTTGTTCATCAAGAACGATGCGGGCAAAACCAATTGCGGCGCGGCCACGTTGCGGTGGCGATACGGGCGGCAACGTTGTGGTGGTGGTTGTGGCCGCCACGGTGCTGGTGGATTCAGGCACGGACGTCTCGGGAATCGTGTCTGTTGCTCGAGCAAGTGGCACTGGTGTGAATGCCACGACAGCTAGCGCCAACAATACGATTCGCGAACTTTGTTTCATTCAGCTGCGATATCGAGTGCTTCGGACAATGTGTTCCAACTAAGAACAGCACATTTGATGCGCACTGGGAACTTCACCACGCCCTGTAGTGCCTCAAGGTCACCCAAAGGAGTAGAAGTATCGGGCTCGCCGTCTTCGTCGATGGACATCATGTGCTTGAAACGAGAAATGAGTGCACGAGCTTGTTCAACGGGCTTGCCTTTGACAGCAGCGCTCATCATGGAAGCGGAACTTTGGCTGATGGAGCATCCTTGGCCGGCAATCTTGATGTCTTCAACAATGCCGTTGTTCACGATGAGAAACACTTCGATTTCGTCGCCACACAATGGGTTGTGTCCTTCGCTGCGCACTGCTGGTGGTTCCAAGGTGCCGCGGTTGCGTGGGTTCTTGTAGTGGTCGAGGATGATCTCGCGATAGAGGTCTTCTAATCCGGGCATTGTGATTCTCTCAGTCGAACGTAAGAACAGGTTAGAGGGTGAAGAAGTCGCCAGCTTCGGATAGTGCCTGAGCCAGGGCGTCAACTTCGGCGTTGGTGTTGTACAAGTAGAAACTGGCGCGCACAGTGGCATTGGCGCCCAGAAGTCGCATGAGGGGCTTTGCACAGTGGTGGCCTGCGCGAACGCATACGTTGTGTTGGTCGAGTACCTGGCTCACGTCATGGGGATGTACGTCGCGGTAGGCGAAGCTCAAGGTGGCTCCGCGTTGATTGATGTCGCGGCTGCCGTGAATCACAATGTCGTCGCCGAATCGTTCTGTCAACGTGGTGAGTGCATATTCAGTGATGTCGCGTTCATGTTGGCGAATGTTGTTCATGCCAATGGCGGACAAATAATCGACGGCGGCTCCTAAGCCAATTGCTTCGATAATCGGCTGTGTTCCGGCCTCGAACTTGGCGGGAAGTTCGGCACATGTAAAGCCTTCAAGCTTCACATCGGAAATCATGTTGCCGCCACCAAGAAATGGCGGAATGGAATCAAGCAAGGTTTCGCGTCCCCAAACGACGCCGATTCCAGTTGGTCCCGCCATTTTGTGGCTGCTGAATGCCAGGAAATCTGCATTCCAATCTTGAACGTCAGTGGGCATGTGTGGCACGGATTGACAACCGTCGACAATTGCGATGGCGCCGTGTTGATGTGCCAATGCAACAAGCTCTTTTACGGGGTTGATGGTGCCCAACACGTTGGACATAGCGGTGAAAGAGAATGCGCTGGCACCGGTGAGAAGTTCATTGATGTTGGTGAGATCGAGCAAACCGTCTTTGGTAAGTGGCACCCACCGAATGGTGAATCCTTTTTCGGCTGCAAGCATTTGCCACGGAACAATGTTGGCGTGATGCTCCATGTGCGTGAGCACGATGGCGTCGCCTTCTTTCAAATGTGCTGCACCCCAGGTACGCGCAACAAGGTTGAGAGCTTCTGTTGCGTTCTTGGTGAAGATGACTTCTTCAACGCGCGGAGCATTGATAAACGCCGCAACCTTTGCGCGAGCACCTTCGTATAAGTCGGTTGCGTGAGCAGCCATTGTGTAGGCGCTGCGGTTGGTAGGGCTGTAATCGTGCTGCATGAACGATGCCATGGCATTGATAACGGCGTGTGGTTTCTGAGACGAGTTGGCAGAGTCGAGGTACACCAATGGTTTGCCGTTGATGAGTTCGGCCAACACGGGGAAGTCGGCACGAATGCGCTGTACATCGAAACTCATGGTGTTATGCCCTGTATGCCTCGTAGCCGTTCTTTTCAAGCTCGGCGGCAACTTCCATGCCACCTGACTTCACAATGCGACCATCGATCATGATGTGCACGTAATCGGGTTGTAGTTCGTCGAGCAAACGTTGGTAGTGGGTGATGAGCAAGATGCCCAAGTTCGGACGATCGGCGCGCACTTCGCGAATGCCCTTGGCAACAATGCGCAAGGCGTCAATGTCGAGACCAGAATCTGTTTCATCGAGAACGGCGAACTCTGGCTCGAGCAATGCCATTTGCATGATTTCGTTGCGCTTCTTCTCGCCACCAGAGAAACCTTCGTTGAGGTAGCGGTCAACGAATGATGAATCCATGCCGAGGCGCTTCATCCAATCCATGGCCGACAAACGAAGTTCCAATACGGAGAGGTCGATGCCCTTTCGAGCTGAGAGTGCTTGGCGCAAGAACTGAATGACCGAGACGCCGGCGATTTCTTGTGGATACTGGAACGCGAGGAACATGCCCGACTTTGCGCGCACGTCGGTTGACCAATCGGTGATGTTGTCGCCGTTGAAGTAGATATCGCCACTGGTGACTTCGTATTCGGGGGAGGCCAATAAGGTGCTGGCAAGTGTTGACTTGCCACAGCCATTGGGGCCCATGATGGCGTGCACCTCGCCTGCGCCGACTGTGAGCGACAAACCACGAAGGATTTCTTCGGGGGTCTCGTCGTCATCGGTGACGGGGCGGGCATGCAAATTTTCGATGCGGAACAGTTCGCTCACGCCCTCAGTCTATGGGCGGAAAGGGATTACTACTATCGGCGTAGGAGAAACCCCTGGGCCGCGGATTTAGGCAGGGGCGAGGGCTCGCCACAGGGCGCGATATGACGGATATTCGAGCGAGGCATCGAGATAGTTGGCCTCGTGCAGAAGGCGGTGATATTCGGCCAAATGACGGAAGGGAACACCCGCATCAACATGGTGCGCCATGTGGTAGCCGATTTTGTAAGGCACCATGAGGAACATGGCGATGCGATGCTGCGCCACGGAGTGGGTGGTGTAGCGACGATCATCGTCTTCACGAAGTCCGCCATGTTCGGCGATGGAGCGGAGTCTGTTGATGACCCGCCACACGGTGAGGTACGGCAACACCCACAAGAGTGGATAGATGAGTGGGTAACCACTCGCGATTGAAATGGTGAACAAGATGGCTTGTACGAACAACATGCGATACAGCGTGATGCGAGCGCGCTTGTCGGGAGATTTCACGTTGCGCATTTGCGATCGAAGCAATTTGTATCCCGTTTGACCGGTGACGTCACGAATGAGTTTGCGACGAAGGCTGGCTCGGCTGATCGGGTAGTTGGCGTACAGCGGAATGTCGGGTTCGTTCGGACCAAACTCGCGCTTGTGATGCGCCATGTGCACGCGGCGGTACGCATCGGTGTTGGTCATGCCTGGGTATCCCAACAGCCAACGACCCACAATGTCATTCGTTGCCTTGTGTCGAAACAATGTGCGGTGAGCGGCTTCATGTGCAAGCGATGCAAACTGCGCATGTGCACGTCCCATGAGAACGCATGCAATTAACCACGTGATGGGGTTCCCGATTTTGACTGCTGTCACGAGAATGAGAAGGGTTTGTCCGTACAGCCACACCACAGACCAGGCGTTCTTGTAAGAAGGAATTCGACGCAAGCGTTCACGGTCGGCTGCCGACAATCGACCGTCTACTCGAATGTGATCAGTCTCGTGCACAACAGGCAACGTGGCAGGGGCCATGCCGCCTAACCGAAACGAAGATTCACCAGCCACGATCAATCCATTCTTGTAAGTGAGGACGTTCTTGCCCAATGGATGTGTTGGTTCCGTGTCCAGGCAGTACAACGGTGGTGGCGGGATAAGTGAACAATCGTTGGTCGATTGACTCAATGATTTGTTCGAAGTTTCCACCGGGGAAGTGAGTGGCGCCAGGACCACCGGGGAACAACGTGTCACCACTGAACAACAGTGGAGAATCAATCACCTTGAACGACATTGAGCCGGGTGTGTGTCCAGGGTTATGAATTGCTTCGAGGCGAATTTTGCCCACTTCAATGATTTGAGTGTCGTGCAGAAACACGTCGTAGCCAACGTCTTTCAACATCCCGGCATCGGCGTCGGCTACTGCAACTTCATACCCTGCTTCACGCATTGCGGGAATTGCCTGAATGTGATCGTGATGCCCATGTGTTTCCAGTACGCGCCGCACACCAGTTGCCTTGCAGAGATCGAGCAGGCGATCATGCTCATCGGCGGCATCAATGAGAACGGCATCGCCTGTGTGTTTGCATCGCAACACAAAGACGTTGTTGGCATATGCGCCCACCACCACGTGGTGTACTTCCAAGTTGTTGTCGAAGTAATGCAGAGTGCCGAGGTCGGACGCCATGCCATTCATCCTGACACGACATCGAACCCGAGCGATAGTGCAACCGGAATTTGTGATGCATCGAACGTGACGAATCGAACCGGAGCCGGCAGGCGAGTAGCCGCAGCGAGGTGAAGGGCAGTGGACACGCCAACTGGTTGCGCGTGACACAAGGCGGTCGCTTCGTCCAGCAACGATTGGTCCACTGGCACCACGTGCAGAAAATCCCACGTGTGTCGCAAGAGGTCTTCGAGGTGACGAACCAATACGGGTTCGTCAGTGAGCCGTGATGACGCCGCAATGGCTTCGGTGAGAGCGATGGCACAGGCTGCCCACTCGGTGTCAGATTCAAGAACTTCATTCACAACATCTCGTTGTGTGCCGGTGATGTGAAGGGCAAGCAAGGCGCTGGCGTCAAGAACAATGGTCATGCGCGCACCTGTGAGAGAGCGCGATCGATGCGGGCACCTGAATACAGCACCAGCGGCTCGCCCGGTACCCAATCGCTTCGTCGGCGAGGGGCAGTAACTGCGCCGCGAGCGACCAGGTCAGCCATGGTGACGCCCGCAAAGTCGGACCCCACGGCGCTGAGCTGAGCCACTGGCGCACCGTCAACGGTGACAACGACCCGTTCGCCCATTTGTGCCCGCCGCATATACGTTGCAAGGGCGGACCTGAACTCGCGAATTCCAATATTGGCCATGACTGAAGGGTATCGGAATATGTGTACACCCGTGTACACACCACGATTGGCATCGGGCGTTCCGCGGCACACAGAATGGCCTCATGAATTTTGCATTTAGTGAAGAGCAGGAAGAACTCCGCAAGATGGTGCGGTCGTTCCTTGAGGCCAAGAGCTCAGAGGAAGCCGTTCGCGAGCAGATGGAGACAGCAAACGGTGTTGATCCAGCAGTCTGGGCACAGATGGCTGAAGAAATGGCGTTGCCAGGTATCGCAATCCCCGAAGAATTCGGCGGTCAGGGATACACCTTCATCGAACTCGGCATCGTGCTTGAAGAAATGGGTCGCGCACTTCTGTGTGCTCCGTTCTTCGCCAGCGCAGTTCTCGCAGCAAACACGTTGCTCCTTTCGGGCGACGACGCAGCCAAGAAGGCATACCTTCCTGGCATCGCATCAGGTCAGACAATCGCAACACTCGCAACCACCGAGCCTTCAGGCCGTTGGGACGAGGCAGGCATCACCACCGAAGCAAAGGGTTCAGGAAGTGACTTCACACTTACCGGCACCAAGAGCTTTGTTATCGATGGTGCAACCGCAAACCTCATCATCGTTGCAGCTCGCACCGCAAAGGGTGTCAGCTTCTTCGCAGTAGATGGCAATGCATCGGGTCTTACTCGCACTGCACTTTCCACCATGGACCAAACCCGTAAGCAAGCAAAGCTTGAGTTCAACAACACTCCAGCAAAGCTCATCGGTACAGAAGGCAATGGCGGCGCAGTATTCGCACAGGTCATGGACCTTGCAGCAGTTGCACTCGCAGCAGAGCAGGTTGGCGGAGCTCAGAAGGTTCTCGAAATGGCAGTGCAGTACGCAAAGGACCGCATCCAGTTCGGACGCCCCATCGGTTCTTTCCAGGCAATCAAGCACAAGTGTGCAGACATGTTGCTTGAAGTTGAGTCAGCAAAGTCGGCTGCTTACTACGGCATGTGGTGTGCAGCAGAGATGAACGAAGAACTTCCTTCGGTTGCATCTCTCGCAAAGGCATACTGCTCAGAGGCTTACTTCCACGCAGCTGCTGAAAACATTCAGATTCACGGCGGTATTGGTTTCACCTGGGAACACCCAGCACACCTCTACTTCAAGCGTGCAAAGTCAAGCGAACTCATCTTTGGTGACCCCACCTACCACCGCGAGCTTCTTGCTCAGCGCATCGGTATCTGATCACCTCAGTTCCACTGAACTTCTGAAGAACCCGGACGTGGCGA
>CAYSPE010000004.1:71012-72750 GCA_964432845.1 uncultured Bifidobacterium sp. | reverse complement strand
AAACTGTACGGATTCGTGCCTGGTAATTACGCAATTCGTGTTCGCGCCATCAACGCAATGGGCGAAAGTTCTCTCACCCGATCGCGCACTATCACGATTCGATAAATCGAGTTAGTGCTTCATATTTTTGAAGCGTTCTTGGGCTTCAGCAATTTCCTTCTCGGCAGCAGCTTTGCCTTCCCAACCCTTCACCGTTGTGTCTTTGTTGGGCTCAAGCAATTTGTAGGTTTCAAAGAAGTTGCCCACTTCATCGAGTAGGTGCTCCGGAAGATTTTCAATGTCTTGGTACTGAGCAAACCGTGGGTCGTGCGAACACACGCACAACACTTTTGCGTCGGGCCCCTTCTCATCAGACATCCAAAACACTGCAACTGGACGCACCCATACGTGGCAGCCAGGAAAAGTCGGCTGGCTGAGCCACACCAAAGCATCAAGAGGGTCTCCGTCTTCTCCGTGTGTGTTGGCAAAGAATCCGTAGTCCAATGGATACTGCGTTGCCGTAAACAAGGTGCGGTCCAACCAGATGGCACCAGTTTCGTGATCCATTTCGTACTTGTTACGAGACCCTTGCGGAATCTCAACAATCATCTCTACTTCCATGAAGCGAGTCTACAAGTGAAAAACGTATGGAGAATTACGAGTCAGTGCGCATGGTGGCACTGAACATGATGCGCATGAGGTGAGCAAATTCGTCGGCAGAAACTCCCGAACCCTCTTCTTCCAACAAGTCATTCAGCACAAATCCGTGTGAATACGTTTGAATCATGAGCGCCAGTGCAGCGGGCGAAACTGGATGCTGGCCATTTGCCAACTTTGTTTGCACTTCATCCATGAACGCAGTCATTCGTTCTTGAATAATGGCCTGCACAATTCCCAATCGCTGACGCAGGGCTGGTATTTCCATTGATGCAGCAAGAATTTGTAGGCGGAACCAACGTCGTGGACGTCGATAATCCTGCTGAGGCAACGTAATGAGCGTAAGGAGGTCTTCCACCGTGGGATCTTTCAAAGAGTGAAAGTACGCCTCGGCTGATTCGATGGATTCCAGTACGTACTCTTCAAACATGTCGCCAAGAACTTCTGCCAACAAACCATCGCGATCGCCAAAGTATTTGTACATCAGCGGCACGGAAACTTTCGCCGCCTCGGCCACATCTTGAACGCGCAAACCAAGAATCCCCTTGGTCTCCACTTCTTGGCGCGCCGCCGTGATGATGCGCTCACGTGAGTTGGCTGTTTTCACATTGTCCACGTGAGAAATCTACCTCACATCGATTGAAGTCTGTCTAGTGACACTCTTGCCCCGTTTGGGCAGCAACGTCACCGCCACCTTGCAAGTTCCCCTTCGCACTCCGGCGATGAAATTCCCTCGAAATGCACATGATGAACCGCCTGAAACAATCACAATTCGCATTCGTCCCTGTGATGTTTTCGGAATTGTCATGCTCACCGCGTTGGCCACCTTGGATGCCGAGAGTTGCGCACCTTTCCTCATCGTTAACTTCTTGATGAGTGTCACCGCTTTCACGGTTTGATCCGTAACGGTCATTCCGGTCGTTGTTGTGGTGGCCGGCGTTGTGTTCACCACCACCGTGGGTGATGTTGTAGTGGTTGGCGCAAGCGTGGTAGTCGTGGTTGTTGAAGTAGTGGTGGTGGTGGTGGTTGTGGTGGTCGGCACAACATTGAGCGACCCCACTGCTACTGCACTGGTTTCTACCAAGTTGCCAGAATTTGATCC